>JBQTJO010000042.1:0-15870 GCA_052387015.1 Gemmatimonadota bacterium | reverse complement strand
AGCGGACCGCCGCCTCCGTCGAGCGTCATCGCGCGCGTGACGGCGTAATCGTTCTCGATCGTGAGATTCGAGTCGGACTCGCCGATTGGCACGCCGATCCGCCTCGCGATGGTCAGCCATTGCTGCTCGAGCTGAGCGGCATGTAGCGGCGGCACCACCGCATCCTTCAATCCGTGCATAACCAGTACGGGAATCATACGCGCCCGCGCGCCCATGGCCTCGTGCGCCAGCCTGCCTTGCGTGACCGGATCCGGACCTCCCTCGGCCATCGCCCGGCGCGCAGCCGCCAGTGTCTCACTGGCCTTGAAGCCGATGCCCGAGTGCAACGCGAGTGCCGCATACAGCTCCGGATGCGTGACCGCGACCACGTTGGCCATGGCCGCTCCCGCGGAGATGCCCGCCATGAACACGCGCGCAGCATCGACGCGGTGTGATTGCAGCACCGCGCGCGTGATGCCGGCAATGATCGCCGGCTCGCCCGCACCACGCGTCTGGTGCCCGGCCTCGAACCAGTTCCAGCACCTGCCCGGATTCTCGGCGTCCTGCTCGGGATAAACGACGATGAAGCCGTGCCGTTCGGCGTGTTGATTGAGACGCGTACCGCGGGCGATGTCCGGCGCGTCCTGCGTGCAGCCGTGCAGCATCACCACGAGCGGCACCGGCTGCGCGCCATCGTACGAGCTCGGTACATAGAGCCAGTACTCGCGCGAGCCGGCGTCGCTCGTGAAGGTGTGCTCCGTGAAGGAGCCCTGCAGCATCAGGAGCAGTAACAGCACGTTATCGGTTGTACCGCACGCTCAGGAAGAACATGGTGCCGATGGCCGGCATGTTCACCATTTCCTGATGCCGGACATCGAAGCCGCATGTGCGCTCGGATTTCTGGACCTCCATCGCGGTCGGGCCCGTACCGAGCGTGTACTCGCTGACGCAGCTGAACGCATTCTGCACCGACGCGTTGATCGACGCACCCAGCTTCGGCAGCGTGTAGTTGAAGTTGAAGTCCAGCGTGTTGAAAGTCGGAATCCAGCCGATATTGATGCCCGAGCGGAACACGTATCCGGTCACATGCCGGGCCGTAAGGCCGCCCGACAGGTTCGGCAGGAACTCCCTGACGTTCGCGCCCGCCGTCCACTTGATGACCGGTGAGTTCAGTGACGTCAGCTCGGTAATGTTGGCCGGCGTGCCGGTCGGCGCGCTGATCTCATCCAGCTTCGTCCACGAGAAGGTGCCGGTCACATCGAGCTTGGGCGTCGCCAGCCACTTCACGCCCGCATCCGTGCCGCGCAGGCGCGCTTCGCCGAGATTGAAATAAGTGAGCGTCAAACGCGGCGTGTTGTCGACGCGCGTCCCGTCATCCGCCCAATGGGCAAAGGTGCCCCTGAAATGGTTCGCGATGATCGAGAGCGGACTCAGGAAGTCCTTGTAATCCGCCTGGTAGCCGGCAATGTCGACGAACAACCGGTCGCCGAAAATCTGCTTGTAGCCGATCTCCCAGGTCGTATTCTGCTCTGCTACCAGCGGCTTGTATGCCGCCACCTGCGCGCCCGCCGCATTCCTGATCACGAAGCCGCGCGTGTTGCCGTAGACGCCGACAATGGGCGTGAAGTCCGGAATGTGAAAGTTAGTCTGCAGCGTGGTCGGTGATTTGAACGCGCGGTTGAATGTGACCCGCAGGGCGGCACCCTCGGCCGGCTTGAAGACCAAGCCCGCCTTCGGGCTGAACTGCGCCTCGTAATTCTCGTGGTCGTCGTAGCGCGCCGCGGCGATCAGGTCCAGTTTCGGAGACAGCGCGGTCTCGAGCTGCGCATAAACGCCCTTCTGACTGATGGACAGATCCTCACCGGTCAACCGGTCGGTGAGCCACTGGCGATCACTGGCGACTACGTCTTTGCGGAATTGACCGCCCCAGACTATGCGCGAGTTCAGCTGCGGCACGCGGAAGTTGTTCTGGACTTCGACTGCGTACAACTGGCCGCTGCTGGGCCAATCCGACATCAGTCGAATCTCTTCGTCGCTTTTCATGGCATTCGCCGGAGCGTTCTTGAATTCGGTGAAACGGTTGAGCGCATACGACTCGCCGGCATTCGACTCGGTTCGGTATGCGTTTACGTACCAGCTCGGCGACGTGAACTTTAGCTGCGCGATATTGTAGGTCCAGTCGACCAGCTGGTTACGGCCGACGTTGGTCTGACCGACGCCGTTGCTCAAGCTGTAACCGCCGGCGATCTCGAGCTGGCTGTCGCCCATGTAGTAAACCAGCGCACCATTTCCCCGCACCACGCTATTGGTCCAATCCACGGAACCGCCGACACCCGTCTCTTCGAAGCGTGCGGTCGTGTAGAATAGCGTGTTGCTCCAATCCTCGGCGGACTGGTATTCACCGCTGACCTTATAGCCCAGATTCCCGCTCACCCCTGCGTAGCGGCCCTGGATGTCGACGTAGTTCTTCGAGCCGCCCGCCACTTCGATCGACGCACCCGGATACCGGAGCGGATCCTTGGTGGTCAGAGTGACGACGCCGTTCGATGCATCCGCCCCGTACAATGCAGCACCCGGACCGATCAGCACTTCGACGCTCGCAAGATCCAGCTTCGGGATCGTCGTAAAGGTGCCGACCGGCAGTCCGTTTTCCGGCAGCACCGCGATGCGCCCGTCCTCCATCATGAGCATGCGGTTGTTGAACGACGAGTTGAAGCCGCGCGCGTTGATCGCCGAAGCGGTCACACCGACCTGAATGAAATCGATGCCTTTGACCTGCTTGAGCGCGCCGCTGAACGAATTACCGACCGAGTTCGCGAGCGCGTCCGCATTCAGCTTGGTCACGGTCGCCGGCGCTTCCGTGATTCTCTGCGCGCCGCGCGCTGCAGACGCGACGACCTGGTCGAGGCTGACCGGCTGCGCCTCGAGAGTCGGCGCGACCGCCGCATCCGAGCCTGCCACCACCGCGACCTCCGCGACCGTCGCAGCCTTGTACGACAGATGCGTGATTCGTAGCGTGTAGCTGCCGGCCGGCAGGCCGGCGATGACGAAGCGGCCGTCGCGGTCGGTGAGCGCGGCGTGACGCGTGCCGACCACCGCGACGTGCGCGCCCGAGATGACCTGGCCGTCGTTTGCCGTGACCGTACCGCTGATGCGGCCGCTTGCCTGCTGCGCCTGTGCCGCCGGGGCCAGGGCGAGCAACACCAGCGCGATCAGGGATGCCACGCGTGCGAGTTGCGTTTTCATCGGATTCTCTCCTCCGATTGGGGGTGAACGTCTTACTCCTGCATTAACACCAGCGCTTCGCCTTCCAGAACCGTCTGCTCCTGCTGGTTCCGGCACGACGTCGCGAGCCGAACACGTTTCTTGTCCGGGAACAGCTCTATCACTTCAATGCGCGCGGTGATGGTATCACCGATGCGGACGGGGCTGGTGAATCGGAGTGACTGGCTCATATAGATGCTGCCTGCACCTGGGAGCTTCATGCCCAGCACGGCGGAGATGAATCCTGCGCTCAACATGCCGTGCGCGATGCGGCCACCGAACCTGGATTTCTCGGCGTAAGTCTGATCGACATGCATGGGATTGAAATCGCCGGTGATACCGGCGTACATGATGACGTCGGTCTCGGTGACCGTCTTCGTGTGCTCGGCGAATTGCCCGACCTTCAGTTCGTCGAAGCGCATCAGGACTCCATGATCAGGCGAACGTCGGCATCGAGCTGCGCCGCCGCGCGCGCGCGCGTCAGCCCAGACACCACGAAAAAGACGAGCATCGCGAGCACGAGTGCCGCGCCGGAGATCGTGACGCCCGTCGGCACCGCATAGAGTCTGAAGTAGCTCAGCGTTTCGAAGCCGAGCGTGAAGATCAGGCCGGTCGCGATCGATGCGATCGCGCCCTCGCGGGTCGCGCCCTCCCAGTTCAGACCGATCGCCAGCGCCGGCACCAGGGTCGAAGCGAACAAACCCCAGCCGAAAATTCCTAGAAAGGCGACCAGCGTACCCGAGAACTGCGCGGTTATGGCGGCCAGCACCGAGATCGCCACGGTCGCGATGCGGCCCCAGTGCAGCTCGTTCTCGACGCGCCTTCCAAATGCATGCGGCAAATCGCGCGTGAGCGCCGCCGCGCCGATGTTCATGAAGGAATTGACCGTGCTCATGATGGCAGCCGCGACGCCGGAAAAAACGATGGCGGCCAGCAGGACGGGCGTGAACTGGAGCAGAAAACCTGGCGTTGCGTCATCCGCGCGCAGCAGGGTCATGTCACCACGGATGGTCAGCGCCTTGACCGCCACGCCGACACTGAAGTACAACAGCAGCGTGACGGTGAGCGCCGCCGTCATCAGCACCGGATACCACTTGAGCCGGCGCGGGTCCTTCAGCATGTAGAACTTGTGAATCACGTGCGGCTGGCCGAGCGAGCCCAGGCCGAAGACGAAGAAGAAGGAGAGCGCGGCAAGCGGCGAGATCTTGCCCCAGGGGCTCAGGAACGCCGGATCAGCGGCCGCGATGGTGCGGGAGATGCCGCTCATGCCGCCGCCCACTTCGAGCGCGAATACAAACACCAGCACGGATGCGAGCGCCATCAGCAGCCCTTGAAAAACATCCGTGTAGACACCGGCCAGGATGCCGCCCGCGACGGAGTATGCAAGCGTAACGCTCATCCCCAGCCAGATGCCCCAGCCCAAACCGATGCCGAAGATCGCATCGATGACCAGCCCCAGCGCGAGAATGTTGGTGGCCATGTAGCCGATGATCGCGATCAGAATCGCGACACCGGCAAGACCTTGTGCGGCGCGCGACCGATAGCGCGCACCGATCGCGTCCGGCACCGTGATCAGGCCGCGCGCTTCGCCCAGCAGCCGCATCTTCTTCGCCAGGGCCCACGCCGTCATCGTGTTCGTCAAGCCCGCCGGCAATACGATGAAGAGCGCGCCCAAGCCGATGGAATAGATGAGCGCCGGCCCGCCGATGAAGGCAAAACCGGAGAGGGTGGCAGACATGGCGGCGATCGCGAGCGCAACCAGACCGATGCCCTGCCCTGCCACGAAGAAATCCGATGCTGTCCTGGTTCTGCGCGTCGCCCACACACCGATGGCCGCGACCACCGCGAAGTACGCGACCGCAACCGCGACGATCACCGGCTGCGTCAGCCGCGGCAGCTCGGAAGTCTGCATGGCGATCATTTGCGCAGCTCAGCCCGCAGCCGCTCGAGCTCTTCCGTGCTCAGCGTCATGCGCTCAAAGGTGAGAGCGTAAGCGATCGGCAGGACCAGCATCGGCAGAAAGCCGACCACGTAGAGGATGAGCGCGGCGCCGGCCGGCAATCCCAGCCACAGCTTCGAATCGGCCGCAACCGCGGGCGCGAGCAGTGCGAGGCCGAAGCCGCCGCAGACGCAGAGGAAACAAAACGCGAATACCCATTTCAATGCGCCAAATTTCACGCCTGCCCGCGACGCTCCGAGCACGAGTGTCGCGATCATCAGCGCCGCCGTCGCTATCGCGAAGACCCACACGGCCGCGGGCGGCGCGCCGCCCGGCAGGAACGCGGACGCGTAACCACCTGCGATACACACCATCGATGCGAAGATCACTGCGAGTGCGAGCCGTTTCATGTTTTCACGTGTAGAGGAATTCCAGCTGCGTTCGATATCTCTGCTCGATGACTGCACGGCGGATCTTCAGCGTCGGTGTAAGCTCGTCCCGCTCGATGCTCAGCTCGTCGGGCAGCAAGGCAAAGCGCTTGATTTGCTCCGGCCGGGAAAGGTCCGAGTTGACCGCGTCCACTTCGCTCTGGATGCGCTCCAGCAGACCGGGCTGCTCGAGCAGCGCATCGTATCGCAGAGCCAAACTCTGCTCAGCCGCCCAGCTCTCCACTTGCCTGCGGCGCGGCACGAGCAGCGCGCTGATGTATTGCCGGTTTTCGCCGAACAGGACCGCCTGCGAAATCCAGGAACTTTCCGCGAGCCTGCGTTCGATCGGCACCGGGGCGATCTTCTTTCCGCCCGATAATGCGATCAGCTCCTTCTTCCGGCCGGTTACATGCAGCCTGCCGGCCTCGTCGATAAAGCCGAGATCGCCGGTGCGCAGCCACTCTCCGTCGGCCGTGAACGCCGCGCGCGTCGCGCCTGGATGGTTGTGATAGCCGCTGAAAGTGAGGCCGGAGCGGCGGATCAGGATCTCGGCATCGTCGCAGATGGCGAGCGTTGTCCCCGGCATCGGCAAGCCGGCGGAATCGAAGCTGTACGATGCGGGCCGCTGCATGACCGCGCACAGGTGTTCGGTCAACCCGTACGCGCCCAACACGGTGAGCCCATGCGCGGCGAGGTGCTCGGCCACAGCAGGCGCCAAGGTTGCGCCGCCACTGGTCGCAATCCGCACGCGACTGCCGATCATCGATGGGACGCTGTGCCCGTCGAGCAGCGCCTCGTGGATCTTCTCGAAAAAGCGCGGCAGACCTCCGAACACGGTCGGCTCGAAACTGCGAGCGGCGTCCCAGATGCTCGCGGCGTCGGGCACCAGCAGCGCGGGCATGCCGGTTCGAATGCGCGTGTACAATCCGAACACCCTCTCGCTTGCGTGGCAGAGCGGGAGAAACGAGAGCGCGCTGTCGCGAGGCGTCAGATCGAGCGTGGTTCGAATCGAATCCACAGAGGCCGTGACGTAGCGGTGCGAGATGCGCGCGCCTTTCGGTATACCGGTCGAGCCCGATGTGTAGATCAATATCGCGATGTCGTCGGGCGTTGCGTTGTCGATGCGCGCCTCGACCTCGGCGCCGTGCCGTGCGAGCAGCGCGGCACCCCGCACCAGCCACTCACGCCAGCTCGTATCCGCCGCGCACAGGATCGTGCGCAGCCTCGGCAGACCGCTACGAACCGCCAGCACCTTGGCGAGCTGCGCCTCGGTATCCACCACGACCACACGCGCGCCGCAGTCGTTGAGAACCTGGTGGACCTGCACTGCCGCGCTGGTCGGATAGACACCCACGCTCACCGCGCCGGCCATCAGCGCGCCGAGGTCCGCAATCGGCCAGACTTCGTTATTGCCGGCCAGCACCGCCACGGTCTCGCCCCGCACGCAGCCCTCTTCGATCAGCGCACAGGCAAAGCTGCGCGCCGCGCGGTCCCATTGCCGCCAGGTATGCGCATGCACGTCGTCGCCGAACACCGCAAAGGCACGCTCGTCCGCTTGCCTGCGGGCGCGATCCCGAAACGAATGCAGGATGGTCGGCGTGTTCACGACTGCCTCCAGCGCAACGCGACCGTGCCCATCGCCAGGCCGGCACCCGAACCGGTCATGACGACCAGATCACCAGCGCGTAACCGCTGCGCGCGCACGGCATCATCGAGCGCCATGGGGATGCATGCCGAGCCGGTGTAGCCGACCCGGTCCATGATCGTGTGCGCGCGCTGCATCGGCTGCGCGAGCCTCGCCATCACCGTACGAATGGTCGAGAGATTCACCTGCGTCCACAGCCACAGGTCGACGTCGCCCGGCGTGCGATCGATGCGCGCAAGCACCGACTGCACGATGCGCGGCCAACCCTCCTCGTTGACTTCCTTCGGATACTTGCGTACGAAGCGCAGCCGGTTGCGGACGTTCTCGCGCAGCACGTCGGGCGTGATCGGCTCCGCCGTGCCACCCGCAAAAACCCCCATGCCGCCGGCCAGGGATCCATCCGCAAACAGCTCGGACGCGAGAATGCCGGGCTCTGCGCCTCGCTCCAGCACGACCGCGCCGGCACCGTCCGCGAAGATCGTGACCGTCTTCTTGTCGCGCACATCGAGATAGCGCGACATCACGTATACGCCGACCACCAGCACACGCTGATATCGCTCGTCTGCACCGAGGTACTTCCACGCGATGTCGAGCGCGGTGACGAAACCCGCGCATGCGGAGTTGACGTCGAAGGTGCCGGCTTTGGTTGCGCCCAGCTTTCCCTGGAGCACCGCCGAGGTCGAAGGCGAGATGTATTGCGGCGTATCGGTGGCGACGATCAGCAGATCGATGTCGGCAGGCTTCAGGCGCGCCGCCTCGAGCGCCCGCTGAGCGGCCGGCAGCGCCAGATCGACGGTGCTCTCGTGTGGAGCCGCCCAGCGACGCTCCCGAATCCCGAGCGTGTTCGAGACGAAGTCGTCGATGTCTTCGCCCAGCAACGCCGACAGCTCGGCGTTGCTCACGACGCGCTCGGGCACATGAGAGCCGGTTCCGGTAACGATCGCGTTCATGAGGCGAGCCGCGCCGTCGTGCCGCGCTCGACCAGGCGCACGGGCAGAGGTTGTGGTGTGCGCGTGCGCAGACGCTCGATTCCCCGAATCAGCATGCGGGCGGCGCGCGCGCCGAGCTCGCGCGCGGGCACCGCGATGGTCGTCAGCTCGGGCTGAACCAGGCGCGCCGTCTCAATGTCATCGCAGCCGATAATCGAGAATTCCCTGGGGACGCCGAGACCTCGCGCGGCACACGCCTTCAGCGCGCCGATCGCGATCAGATCATTTGCGCAGAACAGCGCCGTTGGACGGTGTGGCAGGGAAAGGAGAGCACGTGCGGCCTGCTCACCGCCCCGCGCAGATGGCGCCGCTCGCCGCAACCACTCCGATCGAATCGTGATGCCTGCCTGCCTCAGCGCTCGCACGAATGCGCGCTCCATGCTGCGGTAGCGAAACAAATCGGACGCCGGCCCGATGAAGCCGATTCCGCGGTGCCCCAGCTCGACCAGATGTCGCGCGGCCAGCTCGCCGGCGCCTTCCATGTCTGCGAACACCGATGCCCTCTCTACCGACGGCTGGTTGATCATGATCACGTTCTGCGAGAGCGGCATTTCCGATGAATTGACGGCCGGCTCGATGATGACGCCATCGATCCAGCGCGCGTGCAGCTCCTCGAGGTGCGCCGTGATCGAGCGCTCCCGCGCATCGCACAGCAGCACGGCATGGCCTTCTTCGGCCGCGACGCGCTCCGCCCCGCTGATCACCTCGATCGAGAACGGGTTGCGCAGATCCGGCACGATCACACCGAGCGCAAAGGACCGCCGCTGCTGCAGCCCGCGCGCAACCACGTTCGGCCGGTAGCCGAGTTCTTCGGCCGCACGGCGGACCCGCTCGCGGGTGGCGGGCGCAACGCGCGCCGTGGGGTGGCCGCTCAGCACGAGCGAGGCGGTCGGCTGGGACACGCCGGCGCGGCGGGCGACGTCATGAACGGTCACGGCACGCTGAGTTCGGGAACGCACGCTTGTCAATACGTATTGGCAGGCGCGGTGTCAAGTCTGGGGGTGCCTGGTTTCATTGTTCAGTGGCGGCCGGATCTGCCATGAACGCGCCCCGGTGGCTCGGACCTGACATCGAGCCAAGTCCGCATCAACTCAGGGGCGACACAGACAGCGGTACATATCGGCAACGGCCGCCACTGAACAATGAAACCAGGCCCCCCTCGGGCCCCCCGGCACCTACCCCGTCGCCTGCCAGACGCGCAGCAGCTCGGCCACGCTCCACGCCTGCGCGATGCAGCCGCGCGGCCGGTGTGGCGGCTCGGCATCGAAGATCTCCGCCACGCTGCCCACCCCGAAGTCATCGAGGTGATCGACCAGTCCGAGCAGAAAAGCGCGCGCCTCGCGCCGCCGCTCCGGATACAGCTTGATCCACATGTCGACGAAGGGACCGATCAGCCAGCCCCACACCGTGCCCTCGTGATACGCACCATCGCGGGTCCTGAGATCGCCGTGATAGTTCGTCTGGTAGTCGGGATGATCCGGCGCCAGCGAGCGCAACCCGAACGGCGTCAGCAGCTTCTTTTCGACGACGTCGGCCACCGCCTGCCAGCGTGCATTATCGAGCACAGGATGCGGCAGCGAGATCGCGAAAACCTGATTCGGCCGGCAGGCGGGATCGTCGCCGGAATCGCCATCTACGACGTCGTACAGATAGCTGCCCTCCCGGTACCAGAATCGCCGGTTGAAGCTGATTTTTACGCGTGCGGCGCGCTGCGCGATCTCATGGGCGTGAGCTTGGTCGCCTGCCTGGCGCAGCAGCTTCTCGAGCACGCACAGCGCGTTGTACCAGAGCGCATTGATCTCGACCGCTTTGCCCCGCCGCGGCGTAACCACCCAATCGTCGCACTTGGCATCCATCCAGGTGAGCGCGTAGTTCGGCGCGCCTTGCACCAGCAGCCCGTCCGCTGCATCGACACCGATGCCGAAATCGGTGCCGCGCTCGTGATGCTCGACGATATCCAGCAGCCGCGGCAGCATCAGCTTCCGCATGGCTTCTTCCTGCGTGTGATCGAGATAGCGATCGATGGCGTGAAAAAACCAGAGCGTCGCGTCGGCCGTGTGATACAGACCTTCGGTGCGGCCGTCGGGAAACATGTTGGGAATGAGCCCGTCGCGGATGTGGTGTCCGAAGGTGCGCAGGATATAGCCGGCTTCGCGGTAACGGCCGGTCGCCAGGGTCAGACCTTCCAGCGAGATCATGGTGTCTCGGCCCCAGTCGGTAAACCAGTGATAGCCGGCGATGATCGTGCGCGCGTCCTCGCCCGCGGCCTGGGCGCGCGCCGTTTCCTCCGCACGCGCGGCCGGTATGATGATGAACTGGTCGGCCGCGAGCACCAGCTGTTCCACGACCGCATCCGCGCGCGCGGCCGGCGCGAGCGCCAGCAGCGAGCTGCGTCGCGTGGCCTCGAACTCCCGCGCATTGTCCATGCGCAAATCTTCGATCAGCTGCCACGACTCGACCGACGCGGTGAACACGACCGGCTCCGCCGTCGTCAGAAACGCCTGGAAGGTGCCGGGCGACCACAGGCTGCCGACCGAGTCATAGCCGCGCGCCTGTTCGACACGATACAGCATCTCGATGATGTGTTTCTCGTCGAAAATGAAATCCGAATCACCACCGGTGAGCGACAGGCGCAGCGGCGGTAGTATGCCTTCCGCGCGCACCTCGAAACGCCCGCCATCCGCGGCAAGCGAGTATTCGTGCAACAGCGGTGTGCTGACCGGCGCCTCGTGCGAACGAAAATGCAGCGCAGGACGCAGCCGCATCTCGACACCTGCGCCGCCTTGCACCAGCCGGTAGCTGACCAGGACGGTGTTGCGGGCGTGCGGCATCAGCACCCGTTTTTCAATGATGTTGTCGTCCACCGCATAGATCCAGACGGGCAGACCTCGCTCGAGACGGAACTCGCGCAGGTGCTCGGCGCCGTGAAACTGCAGCACGGGGCCGACCAGCTCCTCGCCGCCCAGCTCGATCGCGCGGCCATCCTCGAAGCGCAGCTCTTCCGAGAGATGATTCAGCATGAGCGTGCGTCCGAGCGGGGCCGGCAGCGCGGCGATCAGCAGCCCGTGATGGCGCCGCGTGATGATGCCGGACACGGTTCCGGACGCGTAGCCGCCCAGACCGTTGGTGACGAGCCATTCGCGGGTTACGAACCGCTCGACTTCGGTACTCTCCGGCTGTGGCGCGTGTTGGATCTGGGTTGTCATGTCGGGACGGCCTCCAGCACGAGCGCGGACTCCCCCTGGAGGTGCCACCGCTCGTTCGTTTCAGGTTCAACGATACCACCGCCGTCGTATGCCGCGGCTTCGCTCCCCCAGAGAATGTGCCACCGCATGCGATCAGGCAGGCCCAGCAACGGCTCCGCTAAACCCGCGGCATCGATGTCGCGGCCCAGGTTGATGATGAGCAGCCGATCGCTCGCGTCGTCGAAGTACCGAAGGACGAACGCCTCCGGTGCGAGAACCGCACCATCGATGTCCAGCTCGTGCATGCGCGCGAAGACCGGGTCGTTCCTGCGCAATGCAATGAGATCGCGGTGCAGCGCGAGGATCTGCGGCTGTGCCGTGCGCCGATCGAGCTTGCACGCGGCGAATGCCGCGGGATCGTTCGGCAGCGGCAGCTGCTCCAGGGTGGCCCCTATGCTCGGGAACTGCGACATGAATTGCGCGCGGCCGCGCGCGACCGCCATCGCAAGCTCCGGCTTGTGATCCGCGAAATAGAGAAACGGTGTGACCGCACCCAGCTCCTGCCCCTGAAACAGAGCCGGCGTCTGCGGCGCGAGCAGCAGCAGCGCGGTCAGCGCGCGCAGCTTGCCCGGCGAGGTCAGTTGATGCAGGCGCAGCCCGCGCAGCTGGTTTGCGACCTGATCGTGATTTTCGAGGTAGTGAATGAATCGATCACGGCTCAAGCCGCGCGTCGGCGTGCCGCGCGGGATCCCCTGCCATGCCGAGCGCTGCCCCTGAAACAGGAAGCCGTGCTTGATGCAGGAGACCAGCTCCTGCGCCGAGCCCGTGAAATCGCTGTAATAGGCTTCGCGGTGGCCGGTGAGCGCGACGTGCGCCGCGTGATGAAAATCCTCGTTCCAGATCGCATCGATCCCGTAGGCGCGCAGCAGCTTCGTATCCTGCCGCTCGTTCTCGGCAATCACGTAGGTCGCGCGCTCGCCGCCTGCGGCCGCTACGCGCCTGCGGATCTCATGGAGAATGTTGCACGGGCTCGCGTCGAAGATCTGCTGGGTTGCGTCCAGCCGCAGTCCGTCCAGGTGAAACTCGTCCACCCAGTAACCTGCATTGCCGGCGAAGAAATCACGGACCGGTCCGGCATGCTCGCCGTCGAAGTTGACCGCCTCGCCCCATTCGTTCTTGTATTTGCTGCTGAAATAGGCGGGCGCGAATTCGGCGAGATAGTTGCCATCCGGTCCGAGATGGTTGTAGACGACATCGAGTATGACCGCGAGGCCCAGCGCGTGCGCGCGATTCACGAACGCGCGGAAATCGTCCGGTCGGCCGTAGAGCTGGGTCGGCGCGTAGAGCCCGACGCCGTCGTATCCCCAGCCGAAGCGTCCCGCGAACTCCGCGACCGGCATCACCTCGATAACCGTGATGCCCAGCTCCGCGAGATCGCCCAGCCGATCGGCCGCCGCGGCCCAGGTTCCCTCGTGCGTGAAGGTGCCGATGTGCAGCTCGTAAATAATCTGGCCGGTGCGCGCCGGCCCGGGCCACACGGCGTCCGTCCACGTATAGTCCGGGTCGATGACCTGCGACGGGCCGTGCGGCCCCTCCGGCTGAAAACGTGATGCGGGATCCGGGAAGGGACCGCGCCGGTCCAATAGAAAGCGATACTGTGTGCCTGGTCCGGCGGCATCGGTCAGAAGCGCGAAATAGCCGTCCGCCTCCGATTCCAGTCGCAATGGCTCACGGCTGCCGTCGAGCAGCAGTGCCACCCGCTTGCACTCGGGCGCCCAGACCCGGAAGTGAACACCGCGATCGCTGACTTCGGCACCGGCAGGATAACGACGCACGTTGTCATCGCCGCGCCGGAACAATGCCCCTTTTGCGGGCGCCGGTACAAAAACAATGTGGGCGGCCTGGGCCGCCCACTTTTCATGGCAACAAGAAACGACCGCGCGAATTACGGCGTCGTCATCGCGGCCGTCGTGTCCATGGCTGTCGTGTCCATCATGGCAGCCGTATCCATCGGAGCCGGTGCCGGGGCCGGAGCCATCGTGGCGGTATCCGCCGGAATGCCCTCTTCGGCCTCATCCTGCTGGGCACACGCGCCGGCGACGAGCGCCAAGCCGAGCATGGCCGCGATTCCAAACTTGCGCATCTTCCAAATCCTCCCAAATCCGGGGTTGAATGCCCTAATTGGCAAGATAAAGTTATTCTCTCTCACCTGTCAGGAAGATTACACGGGAACAGCTAGTCTAGCCGGCTGGCAAAGAAACCCGGACCGTCGTGCCCCGGCCTTCGGTGGATTCGAGCTCGATCCGCCCCCGGTGTGAGTCGACGATCCAGCGGGCAATCGACAGGCCGAGCCCCGCGCCACCGCGCGCGCGCGCCGGGTCCGCGCGGAAAAACCGCTCGAAGACGTGCGGCAGCGCGCTCGCCGGAATGCCCGCACCCGTGTCCGCCACGGTGACGTGAGTACGCTTGCCGTTGCGCCGTGCGCTGACGGTCACCTTGCCGCCTTCCGGCGTGAATTTCACGGCATTGTCGAGCAGGATCATGAACAGCTGCCGCAGCAGCGTCGCATCGCCGTTGATCGCGATGCGGTCGAGCGGCCCGACCTCCACATCAATGCCCTTCTCCTCGCCCAGCAGCTGCGCGGACTTGGCCGCGTCGAGCACGATGTCGTCGAGCAGCACCTTGCCCTTGTGCACGGGCCACTGTCCTGCATCGATGCGCGCGAGCAGCAGCATATTCTCCACCAGATTGCCGAGCCGCTCCGCCTCCGCCGAGACGCCGTTCAGGATTTGCTCGTACTCGCCGGCCGAGCGTTGCCGCTGCAGCGCGACGTCGGTGCGCGCGCGCAGCACGGCAATCGGCGTCTTCAGCTCGTGCGCAGCATCACCCATGAAGCGGCGCATCTGGTTGAACGCGAGCTCGATCGGCTCGGTCACCTGGCGGGCGAGCAATGCGCCGCCGACGGCGACCAGCAGAATCGCCGCGATCGCCGACACGATGAAGCCGGTGAAGGTGGACGGGTAGCGGTTTTCCAGCTCGACGACGTCGGCGCTCGACACCGTCGCGTAGGTCCGCCCCGAGAGGGCGCGCACCTTCTTGCCGTAGAGGATGAGATTGCGGCCGTCCATGGTCCGCACCCGCTGCTTGGGAATGCTGTCGTTCAGCAGGTTGAGCGCGAACTTGTGAACGTAGGATGGTGCGGTCTTGGGCGAGATCGGCTCGATCGACCAGAACACCGGGCAGTCGGCGCAGCCCTTTTTCTTGGCCGCCGAAAAGACGACGACCTGGCGCTCGAGCGGAATCGAATCATCACTGAACGCGACGCTGCGCGGCCGGGTGCGCTCGAGTACCCAGCGCGTGCGGATGTCGACCGTGCGCTCGAGCGAGCGATCCAGGCCTCGCTCCATCTCGCGCGTGACGACCGTATAGACGGCCCCGCCGAACAGCGACATGATCGCGATGAAAACGGTGACGTACCAGAAGGTGATGCGCCAGCGCAGCCGCCCGAGTGGTGTGATCATGAGACGCCGAACTTGTAGCCCGCGCCGCGGATCGTGTGGATCAGCTTCGGCTCGAAGCCCTCGTCGACCTTGCGCCGCAGCCGCCGCACCAGCACCTCGAGCACGTTGGTGAAGGGGTCGTGATTCTCATCCCAGACGCGCTCGGTGATCTGCGGGCGCGTCACGATGCTGCCCTCGTTCTCGACCAGCAGCTGCAGCAGCTCCCATTCCTTCGCGGTCAGCGCGATCGGCCGGCCGTTGCGCTTTACTTCACGCGCGCGAAAATCCATCTCGAAATCACCGACCAGCTTTCGTTCTTCCCGGATCGCGGGCTGCCTGCGCGACAACGCGCGCACACGCGCGACCAGCTCGCGAAACGCGAACGGCTTCGCCAGATAGTCGTCGGCACCGGACTCCAACCCGGTCACGCGATCCTCCACGGCTCCGCGCGCGGTCAGCATGATGATCGGCGTCGTGTTGCCCTTGCCGCGCAGCCGGCGGCACAGCTCGAAGCCATCGCCGCCGGGCAGCATGACATCCAGCACGACCACGCCCCAGTTGCCCAGCAGGGCGCGCCGCAGCCCCTCCTCGAAGCTGGCCGCGACGCTCACCTCGACGTGCAGCTCGCGAAAACCATCCGTCAGGATTTTCGCGAGCTCGCCATCATCCTCAACGAGTAGCAGCCTCATGATACCTTGCGATCAGAGCGATCCGAGCGATTGGAGCGATGAACGACCTGAAGGCTTTCCGCTCTAATCGCTGTCATCCCTCCTATCCCTGTTATCGCTGAATTCCCTGCAGCTCGTCCGCCAGTCTCGGCGCCTCGAACACCTTCCGGATCGCTTCCGGTATAGCGCTCGAGTGCACACTCACGGAACGAGCAATCTCGTCCGTAAAGATAAACCGGTTCGGCAGCGACTCGATATTGCCGTCGAAGATCA
>JBQTJO010000041.1:0-10219 GCA_052387015.1 Gemmatimonadota bacterium | reverse complement strand
GTGCTTCGCGAGCAGCACGGCGTCTTGCGGTCCGCGCGCAAGGTCGGCGCGCCCGAGCTTGATCGTAGTCAGCTCGAGCAGATCATTGATGAGGCGCATCAACGCGGCGGCCGACGTGTCGATCTTCTCGAGCGCGCTCGCCTGCTCTTCCGTGAGCGGCCCGATCTGATTGCGCAGCAGAAACGTATAGCCGAGAATCGAGGTGAGCGGCGTGCGCAGCTCGTGGCTCATGTTGGCGAGAAATTCGTTCTTGAGGCGGCGTGCTTCCTCGGCTTCGCCGACCTGCGCGGTCAGCTCATCGTTGGCGGCGCGCAACCGCTGATTATCGGTGCGCAGATCCTGAAGCAGCTGCGCCCGCTCGACCATGGCTGAAAGCTGCGTCGCGGTCAGCTGCAGAATGTGCCGTTCTTCGCTCGTGAAGGTGTGCGGCTTGTCGTAGTAGAAGGTGAGCGCGCCGACTGGATTGCCCGCGCGTTCGAGTGGCAGCGAAATGAGCGAGGTAAAGCCGAGCTCGCGCGCCGGCTCCCACCAGTCGCGCAGAGTGGGCTCCGCGAAGACATCCGGCACTTCAACCGGCTTGCGCGCGACAACCGCCTGGCCGGTCGGGCCGCGCCCGGCGCGGATGCGCAATTGTCCGAGAAAACGTGCTGAAGCCTGTGGCCAATTGTGTGCACACACGAGTTTCAGCAGCTCGCGTTCGCTTTCGTCGACCAGGAACACGGACGCGAACGATGCGCCGATCAGCGGTGTCACCTGAGCGAGCGCGATCCGATACAGCTCGAGCGGGTGCTGCGCTCGGAGAAATGCGTCGGCAATCTCCCGTGAGAGCTCGAGCTCCCGCTGCTGGAGATTGGTGGCGTCGAGACGCTTCTCTTCCGGACCTCTTGCCGAAGTGCGATTCAAACTCGGATCAGACTGTGACGACTTGACGCGTGTTGGGGCCAATTCTACTCTATCCGGGCCCAGGCCTGCAATCCATACGCGACGAACTCAGGAGCGGAGCATGAACAAGTCGGATCTGATTCAGTCCCTCGCGAACTCGACCGGCATGACCAAGGCGCAAGCCACGCGGGCGGTAGAGACTCTGTTCGACCCTGAGAACGGCCTGATCACGGACGCGCTGCGCCGCGGCGAACGCGTGCAGATCAGTGGCTTCGGCACCTTCGAGACGCGCGAGCGGAAGGCGCGCACCGGCCGCAACCCGCGTACGGGCCGGGAGATCAGGATCGGGCCGACGGTCAGCCCCACGTTTCGGGCCGGCAAGGCACTGAAGGACATCGTCAAGCCGGCGTAATCCGGCGTCTGCTCCGCGGCTGGAAAGAAACAAGCCACGCGTCAGCGTGGCTTTTCTCTTTTGAACTCGCGCTGCGCCGGGCGCTTGGCCGGACCGCGCGCCTTGCCGCCGCCTGCCGAGGTCTTGCGGTCGTAATCGACACGCAGCGCACGATTCTTCATGGTCGTGCCGTTGAGTGCGCGAATCACCTGGTCGGCGACCGTGCTCGCGATCTCGATAACCGAAAAGGTGTCGCGGATTTCGACGCGGCCGACATCCTCACCCCTGATGCCGCTCTCGCCCGTGATGGCGCCCACTACATCGCCGGGGCGCACGCCATCGCGCTCGCCGATCGAGAAGAACAGGCGCGACCACGTCTTGGTGCCCTTGGGCGCTCCGCCTTCCTGCTTCACCGGCCGGCGTGCGCGCAGCAGCGCACTCGCCGCCGCCGCGATCTCCTCGGCCGACATTTCCTCGAATAACGGTTCGAGCACCATCATCTGCGCATCCAGATCTTCTTCGCGCGCGGCGCGCCGGATCTCGTTGCGGAA
Source organism: Gemmatimonadota bacterium (assembly GCA_052387015.1). Taxonomy (GTDB): domain Bacteria; phylum Gemmatimonadota; class Gemmatimonadetes; order Longimicrobiales; family RSA9; genus CBJLQC01. The sequence continues at coordinate 8,395 of JBQTJO010000041.1, read as the reverse complement.
CGCGTTCAGCGAGTCGGCTTCGTACGCCGGCATGGTCGCGGCCACCAATTTCATGTGCGCCGTCTCGGCAATGTGCTTGAGGTGCGGCAGCTCGTTGCGCTCGCACACGACCACAGCGCCGTCGCGCAGATCCGCCGCAAGCGCATCGGCGGTGAACGGCGCATCATAGCCGAACACCTGCCCGGCGGCCGTGTGGCGCTCGAACTCTCCGTACGTGAACGCGCGCGCATCGAAGCCGCGGCCGCGCAGGGCACGCTCCGCCGCGCGCGCCGACTGCCCGCTTCTGCACAACAGTGTGAGCGGACCCGCTTCGGCGCGTGCCAGGCGCGCGACCTGATCGGGTTTGCGCGCATCGGGCGCGACCACGTAGCGGATCGTCGCCGTCGGCGCCGCCCGCTCGGTCTTTTCCGCCACCGCCGGGCGCGGCGGAAAATGAATCGCCTTGCGCGCGTGCGACTCGGCAAGCTTGCGGATGTCATCCGGATATTCGCTCGAGATGAAGACCCGTTGTCCTGCGCGCGGCAGCGAAGCGAAAATCGTTTCGAGCGCCTGCGGCCCTGCCAGCCTCGCCATGATGGAAGCGCCGTCCACTACCACGGATTCGATGCCGTCCAGCTTGATCTGTGAGGTTTCCAGCGCAGCCAGCAGTTTCTCCGCGGCTGCGACGACGATCGTCGCCTGACCGGCGGCCGACCACCCGCTCGTCAGCGCCGCTACCCGCGCGCTGGTACCGTGCGCGAGGCCGGCGATCGTGCCGGCCACACGCTCGGCGCGGTCGGCAGTCGGCACGATGACCAGCGCCTTCGTGCCCTCCTGGTTGGCGAACCGGTCGAGCAGCGCGAGAGCGTGTGCGGTCGTGATGCCCGATCCCGACGACGCGTGGATGATCGCATTGCCGCCGCGCCGCAATACCGGAATCAGCGCGCGCTGCACAGCGGATGGCGCGTCGAAGCCGGCCTCGTGTACATTCGCGATCAGCGTCTCGTTCAGCCCAAGCTCGTCAAAACCCGCCATGACTCCTCCTCATCCCGCAGCGACATCCCCCGGCTGGTACGGCAGACGAGAAATGACGTACTGCACATCCAGATCCAGCCGCGACGTGCGCAGCTGGTCGGTCTCCGCGTGGATGACCGTGTCCAGACCATGCCGGTGCGCGCTGATCTTCACCCGGCCATCGCCACCCTCGAGGGTGATCGAATGCCGGTCTTCGGCTACCTTCCGGAGCGGCAGGCGTGTCAGCAGATCGCGCTCGGCCTGCTGTAGAATGTCGCGCATGGTCGCCGCGGTCGTTCTTTCGTAACTCGCCATCTCTATTCCTTTAACCAGTCCCGCAAATGATCGGCCGACATGTAGCCGACGATCACGTCCGCGCCCGCGACAAAGGCCGGCGTGCCCTCGATCTCGAGCTGCTGCGCGATCTGTTCGTCCGTCAGCACGTCTTCCGTGTGCGCGTCCACATCCAGCGCGACCTTGAGTGCGGCCGGCTCGATCTCGAGTGCCGTGCCGATCTCCACCAGCACATCGATCCTGCCGATGTCGCGCTCGTCACGGAAAAAGGCGTCGAAGATCGCGCGCTGCATCGCAGCGCCCTTGCCCAGTGTGCCCGCCAGCTTGACCGCTTCATGCGCCTTGCGCGTGCGCGGCCGGTGCGCGGGCCGCTGCAGCTTCACATCCGCGGCATGCGCCAGCTCGTTGACCATTTCCCACTCGGCATCCGAAAGCGGCGCCAGCGCGGCCGTTTCCGGCGGCCGCAGCTCGAACGCACGCCACCGGACCTGCACGTCGCTGCGGTCGGTCGTTATGCGATCCAGTCCGAGCGCCGACAGGTACGAGAACGGACAAACGAAATCGGCAAAAACGGTGATCTCGCGGTTGTGAGCCTCGCGCGCATTCACGACGCTAATCTCCCGCCTCCCGGTGCGGCTTGCAAGCGCACCATGCTTGTGGCCGGTCCGGGCCCCGGCCATATTGCGCTGAATATGCACCTGAGCGATAACGTCCGCGGAATCGAGGGTTCCGCTACTCTGGCCATCGCCGCGCTCTGCCGCGAGTTGCGCGCGCAAGGACGCGAAGTCATCGATCTCGGCGTCGGCGAGCCGGATTTTCGCACGCCGGAATTCGTCTCGGCGGCCGGCATCGCTTCCATCGAACAGGGCTTCACACAGTACACGCCCGTACCGGGCGTTCCCGCGCTGCGCCAGGCGATTGCGGAGCGCATTCGCAAGGACACCGGACAGCCGGCGACGTCGGAAGGTGTCGTGGTGAGCTCCGGCGCCAAGCAGGCGCTCTTCAACGCGTGCTTCGTGCTGTTCGGTGCCGGCGATCACGTGCTGGTGCCGGTGCCGTACTGGACCAGCTATCCGGCGCTGGTCCGTCTCGCGCGCGCGGATGCCCGCTACGTGCCGTCGGCCTTCGAAAACAATTTCAAGATCTCGCCTGCCGATCTCGACCGCGCCTACGACGACGCGGTCCGCGGGCTGATCATCAATTCGCCATCCAATCCAACCGGCACCGTCTACACCAAGGCCGAGCTGGATGCGATCGCGCGCTGGGCCGCGGAACGTGGCGTCTGGCTCATCAGCGACGAGATCTACGGCAAGATCTGCTTCACCGGCGATCGCGCGGCCAGCTTGCTCGACCTCGACGGCGCTTTGCTCGACCGCGTCGTCATCGTGGATGGTGCGTCGAAGTCCTTCGCCATGACCGGCTGGCGTCTCGGCTACAGCTATTCGAAGCCGGAGCTGGCGCGTGAGTTCACCGCGCTGCAAAGCCAGATCACCTCCGGCGCGTCGTCGCCGGCGCAGTACGCCGCGCTCGCGGCCTACAAGGACGAAGCGCGCGCAAAGCCCGCCGTCCACGCCATGGTGCGCATCTTCCAGCAGCGACGCGACAAGGTCCTCGCCCAGCTCGCCACCGACTTGCCGGCCGCGCAGGCGGTCGCGCCCGAGGGCGCATTCTACCTTTTTCTGAGAGTGGACGGGTTTTACGGCCGCGTGGTGAAGGACTCGACCGGGTTCTGCTCCTGGGTGCTCGCGGAGACCGGCGTCGCGCTGGTGCCGGGCTCCGCATTCGGCGACGATCGCTTCGTTCGCATGTCGCTGGCCGCGCCCAATGCCGCACTCGCCGAGGCCGTGCGGCGCATGGGCGAGAAGCTCAACACGTCTGTCCTGCCAGGAACCAGCAGTTCCTGATTCCAAGCGTCGGCGGCAGGATCTTCAGTCATGATGCGAACTGCGCTTGCTCTTGAATTGCTGGCTCTGCTCGCCGCCTGTGATCTGGGCGCGCCGGCGCGCGTACAGGCGCCCGTCGACCGGGCGGCCGGCGAGGTTGCCTTCAAAATGGCGACGCCGAACGAGGCGGCCATTCTGATTCCGGTGCAGATCAATGGCCGAGCAGCCGTGGATTTCGTGCTGGATACGGGTGCGACTTTGACCTGTGTCGATGTCTCGCTCGCGCGTCAACTCGCTTTGCCCGATCAGCAAATGATCGGCGGGATCGCTATCGGCGCGGTCGCCATGGGCCGCATCCAAACGGTCGGCATCGATACCTTGCGGGTCGGCAACGCCGCGGCTTATGACCTGCTCGCGTGCAAGCTCGATCTCGCGGCCCTCCGTGAGCAATTCGGCGCACAGGGGCTGCTCGGGCTCAACTTTCTCAAATCGTTCGATCTGGAGATCGACTTCGACCGCAGCGTTCTCACTCTCCTGGAACCCGAATAGGGCACGAGCAGCTCAACACGTCTGTCCTGCCAGGAACCAGCACTTCGTGAATGACGACGTCTTGAAGAAATCGAGCAGCAGCGACCCGACCTTGCCTTCGCCGCTCTGCGACGGATGCGTCCCGTCCTGGGAGAAGTCGACCGGCTGCCATAGCAGCCCATCCGTCCGCGTGTCGGTGCCGTTCGCCCACAGATACGGGCCCCAGGCCACCCACGGCGCGACCGTGTTGGAGTCCAGACTTCCCGCAAAGGCATCGGGTGCGGCGCCGGCCATCTCTTCGATCTGCGCCTCGATGGTCCACTTCACCGCGAACCCCGATTCGTACGCGTACGGCTCCGGGTTGAGCGCTGTGACCGCATACCCGGCATACGTGCGGCTCGAGATGAACACCTGCTGCAGATTCGGGTAGCGCTGCTCGAGCGCGCGCAGTACGGCACCCTGCGCGCGTACCAGCTGATACGCATCACTGCTCAGTGACGGCAGCGATACGGTTGGCTGCCGGTGCGCGAGCTTCATCCAGACGATCTGCACCTGATTTTCGGTAAGACCCCTTGGCGTGAGCTGGGTGTTACGCACCAAATCGTAGTTCGGATCGGTGCGTGCATCCCAGGTATCCGCGGTCTGGCCGCCCGATGCGCCGTTCACGATCGCGAGCGTCGTGTGATTCACCGCGGGATCTACTGCCGCCTTGCCCATGAACGTCCAGGAGTTGCATGCCATCTGTGGTTCGGGCGAGCAGAACTCCTGGGTTGTGTTCGACATGCCGATCGACAGCAGGACGTACTTGCCGCGATTCGACGGCGCGCCCGACGCATTACGCGGCCGGATCTGCGCGGCCCGCGCCATACCCATCGCGGCATGTTCGGCCGACGGCGTGTTGCTGCCGGCCGGGTACAACCCGCCCGGAAAGCCCAGATAATTGCCGATGCTCAGATCGGTGAGCGCGATGCGCTCCGTCCCGACCGGTGGCGGCGGCGGGTTCGGCGGTCCGGGCTCGTCCGGGCCGGCCGGCACCTCGACCAGATCGCTACAACCGAGCAGGAACAGGAGCAGCGCAAAAGACAGCCTTTTCATCAGAATCCCAATGCCTCCAATGCAGCCAGAGTGCGCGGCATATACGAATTGCCGAAGAGGTTCACGTGCACGAGCAAGTAGTAGAGTTGGTAGCAGTGCTGCCGCTCCTCGCTGCCCGCGGAGAGCGGCCATGCTTCTTCATATGCATCGAAAAACCGGCGGTCGAATCCGCCGAACAACTTCGCCATTGCCAGATCCACTTCGCGGTGCCCGTAGTAGCTGGCGGGGTCGATAACCGCCGGAGCGCCCGCCGATACGGCGTGCACGTTGCCGCTCCACAAATCGCCGTGCAGCAACGAGGGGCCATCCTCGTTGCCCGCGTGCAAAATCTGCTCCGAATGGTCCAGTAAAGTGCCGATCCGCCTGGCCGGCTCGGCGCGCAAATTCAGCATCTGCGGCACGATACGCTGTTCGCGCCAGAACGACGGCCAATCGTCGGACCACGCGTTTGTTTGCGGCAGCGAGCCAATAAAGTTCGCTGCGCTCCAACCAAATTGCGGATGCCGCGGGCGGTGCAGTCCGGCCAGGCCGCGCCCCAGGCCTTCCCACCTCTCGCGGGTCATGCGCCCCGGCTCCAGCCACTCGAGCAACAGCCAGTCCCCTGCCGCGATCACGGCCGGCACACGCAATGCTTGCGCGGCGGCAAGCTGCCGAAGAGCAGCCGCCTCGGCGCGAAACAGAGCCGGATCGCTCCCCCACTTTAGAAAGACGCTGGTGCCGCCGTGCATGTTAAGGCGCGTCGCGTTGCTGATACAGCCACCGCCCACCGCGCGGGCCGCCGTGATGCGGTCGCCCAGCACCGCTTCCAGCTCCTGCTGCAACGCGGCCGGCAGCATCAGAGATCGTGCTGCGCGCGCAAATGCTCGAGCAGCGCGCGACAGGAACGCTCGACCATGTCCTGTACCTGCTCGAAGCCGCGTGCGCCGCCGTAATACGGATCCGGCACATCCAGATCGCCGTTCGTGGCCGGATCGAACTCGCGCAGCCGGTGCAGCGTCGCGCGGCCGGTGCTCTTGCGCGCGAGCCGCTGTACCGCCGACCGGTTCTCCTCATCCATGGTGATGACGTAATCGAAACGGTCCAGATCATCCGGACCGATCTGCCGCGACGCACCGCGCAGCTCGATGCCGCGCGCGCGCGCAACCGCGCACGTGCGCTGGTCCGGCGGATCGCCCGTGTGATAGGAAGATGTACCGGCCGAATCGATGTGAAAACGCTGCTCCAGGCCGGACTCACGCACGAAATGTCTGAAGACTCCCTCCGCCAGCGGCGAGCGGCAGATGTTGCCCAGACACACGAACAGCACACTCAACTTGTCGGGTCGTGCGCTCACGATACCTTTAGATGATGCGTTTTCTGATGGTTTCAATGGGTTTGGCCTCGCTCTGCGCAGGCTGCGGACCAGCCGCGGCCCCGCGCACGAGCGCGCCGGAATGTGAAGGCGCGCGTGTGCTGGGCCGGCTGCCACCCGAATTGGGCGAAGCCAGCGGCATCACCGTCAGCCGCCGCAATCCGGGCGTGTTCTGGGTCCATAACGACGACCAGCCGGCGCTCCTGTTCGCGGTCGATTCGACCGGGCGCATTCGGGCGCGCGTGCGAGTGCCGGGCAGCACGAACCGCGACTGGGAAGACATCGCGGCCGCGCGTTGCGGCAGCGACGACTGCCTCTACATCGCCGATATCGGCAACAATACGCAGACACGCGCCACCCGCGCCATTTACCGGGTGATCGAACCGCTGTTGACCGACCGCAGCACGACGGCGCCGGTCCGCTTCTCGTTTCGCATGCCGGACAAGGCACACGATGCCGAGGCGGTCATCGTGCTCGACGACGAAATGTACGTGATCACAAAAGGCCGCAGCGGACCGGTCACCGTATTCGCTTTTCCAACGCCGCTGCGAGCCGACACGACTGTCGAGCTGAAGCCGATCGCCCAGCTGACCGCCGGCCTCGTGCAGCTGCCCGACATGGTCACGGGCGCCGCCGTCGTGCCCGGCACGCGCACGGTCGCCGTTCGCACGTACAGCGGCTTCCAGTTCTACCGATTGGACGGCGTGCAGGTTACGCCGGTCTACGATCAGCCCTACGATCTGCGGCCGCTCGACGAGCCGCAGGGCGAAGGCATCGCCGTGCGCGCAGACGGCGCGATCTTCCTCGTGAGCGAGCGCAGTGTCGAAGCGGCTGCTCTCATTGCGCGCGTCCGGTGCCGGCTTCCGGAGGAATAATCAAATCCTGATCCGGATCGTTTTCCTCACGAACTCACGCCTTCCCGCCTCCGCCTCCGCCTCCGCCTCTGCCTCCGCCTCCGCCTCCGCCTCCGCCTCCGCCTCCGCCTCCGCCTCCGCCTCCGCCTCCGCCTCCGGAAAACTCAGCCGAACACTCACGCGCTCGCCTTCCTGCGCGAAGGACTCGGCGCCGGCCACCGCGCGAATGCGTGCCTCCGCCCGCAGCTGCAGCACGTACGCCTCGCCGGCCACACCCTCGACCAGCAGCACGTACTCGCGCGCCTCGCGCCGGAAGTCCAGCACTTTGAGCTCGTGGGGGACGGCGCCGACAGCCACCTGCTCCGCCGGGGCCAGCACCTCCATGCCACCGGCGTAATGGAACTGGATTTCGGCGTCGCGTGTGAGCTGTATCTCCGCAACGCCGTGCAGGTCGTGCGGACTCTCCTCGGCCTGCACCGCCGCATCACGGTCGTCTACAACGATTCGTTCGAGCCGGGCGCCGAGCGGCAGCGCCGGTGCCACCCGGATCGAGAGCGGCGCACCGGTGGTCGACCGCCGCAGCTGCACGGTATAGACGCCGCGCTCGCGGCTGATCGTCGCGTCCAGCCGGTCGCGCCCGATGCGCAGTCCGTTGACCCTGACGCTTTCCCATTCCGCGGGCAGGTGCGGCTCGAGCGCGGCCGCGCGGTGCGGCGCATCCACGTGCCAGCCGAGCGCACCGCGCACGAACGGCGTCACGAACATCGAGGTCGCGAAGAACTGCTGCGGCACGGCCGTGTCGAGCGTCTGGTAGAACGCGCCGCTCATCAGCTCGGGCGTGCGGCCACGCGCGAAATCGAAGCTCGCACGCGCCACAGCGCGCACCAGATCGAAACCCGCCCAGCCTCTGTGGTAGCGGTAATGGCCGAGCGCGGCAAACCCGGTGACGAACGGCCACACCGTGCCGCTGTTGTAGTGCAGTGGGTCGTACAGCGGATGGTAGCGCGAAAGCATGCGCGCGCCCCAGTCCGCGGTGATGGCCGATGAACCGATCTCACGCAGCATGCGCGCGGCGCGCTCCGCGTCCAGCAGGCCGAACGAGAGCGCGGTGGCCGGCCAGACCGTCAGCGCAGCGTTCACACGCGGCTGCTTCGTGGCATCCGGCTGAAGCAGCGCAAACGCGTAGATGCCGGCGTTCTCCAGCCAGAACGCGCTTTCGAGTGTGGCGTGCGCCTTGGCGAGCAGCTGCGTCGCGCGCGTCTGCGTGGCGTTGTCCTTCAGCACGTTCGCCATCTGCCGCACGCCGTCCAGCGCAGCGACCCAGACACCGGCCAGATAGATGTCCGTCAGCAACCCGGCGCCCAGGCCGCCGGCCTCCACCGCGCCCGCGCCCGCGG
>JBQTJO010000040.1:0-3925 GCA_052387015.1 Gemmatimonadota bacterium | reverse complement strand
GCGCGCCGAGACGTACGCCGCACGCGCGCGGTCGATCGCCTCACTCACGCCCCGCTCCGCAAGCTCCAGCTCCGCACGCGCGCTGCGCACTCCCGCCGCCGCGCGCGCGCGCGCCGCCTGCCTGGTGCCGCCGGTCAGCAGTGCATACGAGAGCTGCACGCCCGCCTGCCATTCACCCTGCGGGTCGCTCGCCGCGCTCGCGTATTCCACATAGCGGCCGCCCACCTGCACGCGCGGCAGCAGCTGGCCGTCTGCTTCCGCGCGCAGTGCGTCCGCCGCTTCGATCTGCTGCGCCATGCGCAGGAGCTCCGGCGCTTCGCGCGCGGCGCCGCGCAACACGCTGGCCTCCGGCAGCTCGCGCGCGACCGCGCGTACGGCCCGCAGACGGATCGTATCGACGACCTCGGCGGGCACGCCGATCTGACGCGCCAGCTCGTTCTCCGCGATCTCGACGTCCGCCGCCGCGCCGACCCGCTCCGCGCGCGCGGCGCTCGAGGCCGCATCCGCACGCAGCAGCGCGACGCGCGCGGCGCGCCCCTGCTCCACCAACTGGCGCGCACGATTGCGCTCGCGCTCCAGCGCGACCACCCGCTGCTCGTGCGCAGCCAATGCGGTGCGGGCCGTGCGCACGCGCACGTACGCGCGCGCTACCTCCGAGATCACCTGCATGCGCGCCGCGCTCTCCACGCTGCGACTCGCCGCCGCCAGCGCCTCGGCGCGCTCCACACGCGCACCGCGCGCAGCATCGAACAGCGCGTAGCCGAGCGTCAGGCTGCCCTGCATCAATGTGCGATCGAAGAGCGGCGGATTGCGCGCATCGAAGCCGTGCAGCGGGGCCACGACCATCGGCTCTTCGAAACGCGTCAGGTTCGCATCCAGCGCGAGGGATGGCAGGCGCCCGGCCCGCGCCGCGCGCACGCCGCTCTGCGCGCGCGCGACACCGGCGTGCGCCGCCGCCAGCGCGGGGTGCTGGCCCAGCGCCATGCTCACGGTTGACTCGAGCGTGAGCTCCTGCGCCCAGGCATGCGGCGCCGTCGCGATCAGCACTCCTGCGAGCAGACCGCATATGCAACGTGTGTTCATTGGACTGATCCCTCGTGCGCGAGCCCCGCGCACGCGAAGGCGATGACGTGTTCGATGATGCGCTCGCGCGTCGCCGCTTCATCGAAATCGATGCCGATGACGCTCTTCAGCGCGCGCCGGACCAGGTTCATGTGCACCGCGCCGGAAACCGTCGTGATGGCCAGCAGCACGGGATCGCCCGCCCGAAACTCACCGCGCGCCTGACCCTCGCGGATCAGCTCGGCCAGCGCGCCGTGGATCTGCCGGATCGGAAGCAGCGCAGTCCCGGATGGCGTTTTGCCCAGTACCAGCTCCTGCAGGATCAGGCGACCGATGTCCGGATTGGACGACAGCTGCTCGAAATAGGCGCGCACCACGGCGCCGACCCGCTCACTGGCCGCGCCACTGCCGTGCGCTGCGGACACGGTCGCGCGCGCCAGCGGTTGCACGCAGCTCTCGAGCACCGCGTCGTAGAAGTTGCGCTTGCTGCCGAAGTGATAGGTGATGGCGCCCAAGTTGGCGCGCGCGGTACGTGTGATGGTGCGCACGGAGGCGCCGTCGAAGCCGTGGCGCGCGAAGCTGCGGCGGCCGGCGCGGAGCAGGCGCTCGCGCGTGTCCTGTTTCATACGTTTGTATGATGGACGGAGCCGGCGCCGCCCGCAAGATGCACGAGACCGCCCAACCTGTTAACCTCCAGCGCGTGAACCAACCGGAGAGTACCCGATGACCAAAACCCTGAACGCCGGCCTGGTGATTCTCGCCCTGGCCGCCAGCGCTGCCCACGCCCAGCAGACCCGCCGTCTCGAGACCGTCGAGCAGGCCGTCGCCGCCACCGCCCAGCTGGCCGGCCGCAGCGGCCCGCGCAGCGTCAACTGGATCGATGACGGCCAGCGCTTCGCCTACACGATCAGCAATCCGACGACGCGCGCCGAGGAGATTCGTCGCTACGATCCGGCCACCCTGACGGACAGCCTGCTGCTCGACACGCGCACGCTCAGCCTGCCCGGTACCGACGAGCCGCTGTCCTACCGCTCCTTCCAGTGGGCGCGCGACTCGAAGCACCTGCTCTTCCAGACCAACTTCCGCCCCATCTTCCGCCGGTCCGGGCTGGCCGACTTCTACCTGTTCGCTTTTCCGGCCAGAACGCTGGAGCTGGTCGCGCAGGATGCGCGCACGGCGGAGCTGTCGCCGGACGGCAGCAAGGCCGGTTACGAGCGCGGCGGTGACATGTTCGTCTTCGACATCGCCAGCAAAACGGAAAAGCGCCTGACCACCGGCGGCAGCGACTCGATCTTCAACGGCGTGTTCGATTGGGTTTACGAAGAAGAGTTCGGCATGGCGCAGGCCTGGCGCTGGTCACCCGACAGCCGGCTGATCGCTTTCTGGCAGACCGACGAGCGCGCGGTGCCGATCATCGAGCTCACGGACTACGAGGGTCAGCACTGGGACTACCTGAAGGTGGCGTATCCCAAAGTGGGAGATCCGAACCCGAAAGTGCGGATCGGCGTCGTCGACGTGAATTCCGGAAAAATTGTCTGGCTGGAAGCCAACGCTGATGCTAGCGAAGAGTACATCCCGCGCATCTATTGGACGTCGGATCCGAATTCACTCGCGGTCATGACGCTGAATCGCGCGCAGAACGACATGCGCCTCTACTTCTACGACGTGCGCACCGGGCAGCGCCGGCTCGGGTTCGAAGAAACGGCAAAGGCCTTCATCGACATCTTCGATTTCTTTGCCGGCGTCCAGGACTTCATGAGCTTTCCCGAGGGCGCGCGCGAGTTCTTCTGGCTCTCGGATCGCGACGGCCACCAGCACATCTACCGCTACGGCTACGACGGCAAGTTGATCAACCAGGTGACACGCGGCCCGTTCATGGTCACGCGCATCGAGGCGATCGATCCGGAGACGCGCACCATCTACTATGCATCGACCGAAGTCTCACCGCTCGAGCGCCATCTGTACGCGATCCGCTTCGACGGCAGCGGCAAGCGCAAGCTCACCGAGAGCGAGGGGCGGCATCTCTTCAACATGTCGCCGGCCGGCAATTACTACATCGACACGTGGTCGAACCCGCGCCAGCCGCGGCAGGTCGAATTGTGGAGCACGGCGGCGCGCAAGCTCACCACGCTCGAGAACAATGCGACCGTGACTGAGTACACGGCAGCGCACGCGTATTCGCCGCTCGAGCTGTTCGAGTTCACGACCAGTGACGGCGTCACACTCGACGGTTCGCTGATTCGGCCGCCCGATTTCGATCCCGGCAGGAAGTACCCGGTGATCCTGTCGATCTACGGCGGCCCCGGCTCGCAGCAGGTCTACAACCAGTGGCACGCCCACGGTTGGGAGCAGTACCTCGCCCAGCAGGGCTTCATTGTGGCCGGCCTGAACAATCGGGGCAGCGGCAACTACAGCCGTGATTTCCAGAAGATCGTCTACGGCCAGCTCGGCAAGTGGGAGGCGAAGGATTTCGCCGAGGTCGGCAATTGGCTGGCGAGCCAGCCGTACGTGCAGGGCGACCGCATGGCCATTCACGGCACGAGCTACGGCGGCTACATGACGCTCATGACCATGGTCACGCACCCCGACGTGTTCCGGGCAGGCATTGCGAATTCACCCGGCACCGACTGGAAGCTGTACGACACCATCTACACCGAGCGCTACATGGGACTGCTGCCGCAGAACCAGGCGGGATACGAAGCTTCATCGGTCGTCAACAAGGCAGGCAATTTGCGCGGACATTTGCTGCTGGTGCACTCGGGACTCGACGAGAACGTGCATCCGCAGCACACGATGCAATTCATCACCGCGCTCACCAATGCCGGCAAGGATGCGGCATTCCGCTTCTTCCCGCCCGGCGCGC
>JBQTJO010000039.1:0-6271 GCA_052387015.1 Gemmatimonadota bacterium | reverse complement strand
CCTCTCCGTAGCGCATTCCCGTAGCCGTAGCGCCTCTCCGTAGCGCATTCCCGTAGCCGTAGCGCCTCCCCGTAGCGCCTCTTCGTAGCGCCGTCCCGTAGCGCCGTCCCGTTGCGCCGTTGCGCCGTTCCGTAGCGCAGTATTAGGTTGGTTGAGAACGATTCTCAAAGTCATGAAAATGCACCGACTGCTTACTCTCATCCTGATCGCCGCGGCCGCTGCCGGCTGCGATGCACGCGCCAAACACCAAGCCGTCGCCGCCGACGCGACCGACGGTCCAGCCATCACGCTGCCCAAGGACGGCGGCCTGATTCCCGGCACACCCGAGGGCGACCTCGGCGACTGGGTGCAGGACATCCGCGCTGGCATTGCGGACGTGCCGGAGCTGGCCGCTCGCGATGCGGGGGAAGCCCAGCGCAAGACGCTCGATCTGTACGTGGCGCGCCAGGAGTATGCCGAGATGTATTACGGCGTCGATGGCCGCAACCAGGCGACGGCCGAATTGTCCGAAGCCGTCGAAACCGCTGAAGAGCGCTTTCATGCGCTGATGCAGCTGCTCGCCAAGCCGAATCCCTCGATCGATGCGCTGAAGACCGCAGTGGCCGCTCTCGACGAGCAGCAGGCCGTAGTCGCGCAGCTCTGGCGGCAGAGCGGTGTCACGCTCGATCGATCCGCTCCATGAGATCGGCGCTTCGCGTCGCAGTTCTCCTCCTGGGTCTGCTGATTCCGCAGACCCGGATTTTTTCGCAGCAGCCCGCAACGGTTTACACGTGGCTGGATGACGTCGCGGCAGGCATGCAGCAGGCACGCTCGCTCGCGCAGCAGGGCGCTGTCGACGCCGCGCATGCGATGATCCTGCGCACCTACCTCGATCGCTTCGAGAGTCTCGAAGGCTACTACGGACCGAACGCGAAATACGGCGTAGCGGGTGTGGCCGAAGCGGTCTATGCCGGCGAAGCGGCGTTTCACCAGCTGCTGCGCAGTCGGGATGCCGCATCGATTGCCGCCAATGCGAGCGCGGTCGAGCAGCAGCTCGAGACGATTCGCGCGCAGGTTCGCGCGAGCGGCGTGCAGACCATTGCGGACAGCGACATCGGACAAGTCGCGGCGCGCGAGGTCGTCGCAGAGGAAGCGGCTGCAACGGCGGAGATCCGCGCGATTCTGAAGCCGCTGAGCGAAGCCGCGACCGCATACTCCACGCGCGACGCAATGCTGGCGCTTCGGCTGGTCGAGCGCGCATACCTGGAAGGCTTCGAGCCGCTCGAGTCACGCCTGCCATCGGACATCGTCGGGCGCATTGAAAAAGCGATTCATCTTCAGCTGCGCCCCGCGATCCGAGCGCAGGCGGATGTTGCAACCGTCACATCCGTGATCGGCGCCATCGGCGCCGATTTGCTCGAGGCCGATCGTTTTCTTTCGGGCGGCGGCAGCGCCGGCTTCGCGGCCGTGAATTCCTTTGCGATCATCGTGCGCGAGGGTCTCGAGGCCGTGCTGCTGATCGCGGCGCTGCTCGCCTATCTCACCGCGATCGGCGCTCAGACGAAGCAGCGCAGGCAGCTGTGGACGGGAGTCGTCGCGGGCGTCGTCGCAAGCATCGGCACCTGGTTCGTGGCCGCGACGCTGGTACCGATCAGCGGCGCCAATCGCGAGCTGCTGGAAGGCGTGACCGCGCTGGTCGCGGTGGGCGTGCTGCTGTACGTCGCGAACTGGCTGTTCCAGAAGACGTACATCCACGACTGGAAGGATTACCTGCGCGAGCGGGTCGGCAGCGCGATGACACGCGGCTCCGCCTTCGCGATGGCCGCGCTCGCATTCGCGGCCGTGTATCGCGAGGGCTTCGAGACCGTGCTGTTCTACCAGGCGCTCGCCTTCGACGCCGGCTTCGGCCCGATCCTCGCCGGATTCATTCCGGGTCTGCTTCTGATTCTCGTGATCGGCTTCGCGATCATCCGCCTGAACGCGCGCCTGCCGCTCAAGACCGTCTTCGGCTGGACCAACGCGGTGCTGATGTATCTCGCGTTCGTGTTTCTCGGGAAGGGATTGTACAACCTTCAGGAAGGCGGGCTTTTCTCACCGCACCCGCTGCCGCTGCCGGATCATCCGGCGCTGCGCCAGCTGCTCGGCTTCTATCCGGTCGCGGAGACGATCATCGCGCAGTCTGCGTTTCTGCTGCTGATCGCGGGCACGTATACTGCCTACCGCCTGAGGAAACGAGACCGTGTGCGTGTGGCATCGATCGGCGCGGGCATTGGCGCTTGACAGCTTTCGAACCGACTCCATCGAGATGTGCTCTCCGTTCCCGTGCGGATCGATCCACGTTCATTCAATCTCCCAGGCTGATTCGAATGCTCAGCATCCTGCTGCTTGGCACAATATCGGGAATCGCGCATACGAGCAAACCGTACCTGTCACCCGCTCTGCATCTAGCGATGCGCTCTGGGCTGTTCAGCTAGCGGATGGAACTTACACGATACGAGTAGTCGACAAGACGAGAAACTTGCAGGACAGTGTAACCGTAGCTGTTCAGCGCAACTTACCAAACGTTGGCGTGATCCTCGCGCCGGGCGGCATTGGGATTCTACTCACGAGGGCCGCATACCTCGCCGATTTCACGCCCTCGAACAGCTCCCGCTAAGACGCCGGGTAGTGCCGCAGGAGCGTAGGTTGTCGTTATTTCGCGGGTCCGACGAAGCGCTCCACTTCCTGTACCACCCGGCGTGGCTCGACGGGCTTGGCGAGGTAGCCGTCGCAGCCCGCCTGCAGCGCTTTCTGCCGGTCCTCCTCGAGCGCGTGCGCGGTCAGCGCGATGATCGGAATCGCCTTCGTGTTGCCGTCCGCCTTCAGCCGCTGCGTCGCTTCCCAGCCATCGATCTTCGGAATCGAGATGTCCATCAGAATCAGATCGGGCAGCTGCTCCTTCGCGGTGCTGACGCCTTCTTCGCCGTCACGCGCTTCGAGCACGCGGAAGCCGACGTGCTCGAGAATCGTGCGATAGACGACGAGATTGTCCTCGTTGTCCTCGACCAGCAGAATCGTCTTGCGTTTTTCTTCGGTCATTTAGCGTTTATGCCGCGGTAGTGTTCGTGCGCCGGTATACAGTATCCGTGCCAACCTGCTCTTTCAGCAAGTGCATGGCGCCATGGCAGCGGCAGCGGCAGGGTAAGTACCTACGCCGTGCGTGAAATGCAAGCACTGAAACAAATGGACCTGCTGCACCGGCTGCCCCGCCTCTGCGAGTCGGTCTGCCGTGCGAGCGGCGTGACCGGCAACACGCCGAAGGGTTCGATCTGCCAGCTCACGTCCGGCTCATGCGCGCGCCGCAGCTGGCGTGCGTAGAACTTCCGGTAGCAGCCCGCCGCCGAGCAGCACGAAACGCATCAGTCACCTGCATTCAGCGCGGCCACTTCTGCCTCTGCCTCTTCGCGGTCCTTGAAGATCTTGAGGTTGGTCGAATGTCCGGGATTGTAGCGTGCAGTCGGATTGATCACGTGCACGGCATGATTGACCGCCATGGCCGCCTCGCTGAAACCCGTAGCGATCAGCTCGAGCTTGCCTTCGTACGTGGCAATGTCGCCCGCGGCAAACACGCCGGGGAGGTTGGTCTCGAGCCGGGCGTTGACCTTGATCGAATGCTTCTCGAACTCGAGTCCCCAATCCGCGAGCGGGCCGAGATCGGGTTTGAAGCCGATCAGCGCGATCACTGCGTCGACGTCGAGATAGGTCTCCTGGTTCGTGCGGTTGTCGAAGATGGTCGCGCCGGTCACGCAGTCGCCGCCGTGGATCGCCTTCGTTTCCTTGTACGTCAGCAGCTCGATCTCGCCCGCATCGACCGCCTGCTTCAGCTGCGCCATCGAATGCGCGTGCGCGCGAAACCCTTCGCGCCGGTGGATCAGCACGAGGCGCTCGCACTTGCCGCGCAGATTCAGAACCCAGTCGACCGCGGAGTCGCCGCCGCCGATGATGAGCACGCGCCGGCCGTGGTAGGCGCTCGGGTCCTTGACATGATACGTGACGCCCCGGCCGAGCAGCTCGGTGTAACCGGGGCAGTCGAGGGCGCGCGGCGCGAACGCGCCCTTGCCGGCCGCGATCACCACTGCCCTGGTCGGATACGCACCCTTGTCCGTGTTGATGATCATGGTGCCATCATCCTTGCGTTCGAGCTGCTGCACGCTTTCCTCGAGCCGGACGTCGGCGCCGAACTGGAGGCCCTGCTCCACCAGCTGCGCCGCCAGGTCGCGCGCCAGGATGCGCGGGATGCCGCCGACGTCGTAGATGTATTTTTCCGGATACAGCGCAGCGAGCTGGCCACCGAGATCCGGCAGCGAATCGATGATACGCGCGCTGATACCGCGCAGTCCCGCGTAGAATGCAGCGAACAGGCCGGTCGGCCCGCCGCCGATGATGGTTATGTCGCGCTGCTCGGCGAGGCTCAATGGTGCTCCATCGGCTGAAGTAAAAAAAGCCATGCTAGGGCGCGGTCCGGGCACCTGCAAGCCGCCGCTGCCGTAGCGCGGCACGGGTGTAGTCGACGATCGCGACCAGCGAAGCGCACGCCACCAGAACCACCAGCGGGCGTACCGCCGCTTTCCAGAAGAGCAGCGCGAGCACGACCGCGAGCTGCAAGACCGTGGTCAGCTTGCCGCTGAAGCGAGCACGAAACTCGACCTTCCACTTCGCCGCCCTCACAAAGAAGAAAGCAACCAGGGTATACAGATCGCGCGTGAGCAAAAGCAGCAGCATTCCGATCGAAATCTCGCGGCGCACGGCGAAAACGGCCAGCGCGATCAGAACGAACAGCTTGTCTGTCACCGGATCGATCAGCTGGCCGGCGCGCCGGTCGTGCGACGGTATGCGTCTGGCCAGGAAGCCGTCCGCGAAGTCGGTCAGCGCGACCGCGCTCACGATGACGGCTCGGCCCACAGCGGAATCGACCAGCAGAAACGCCGCCGCCATCGGCAGACGCGACAGCGACAGCAGATTGGGCAGCGTGAGCAGCTTCATTCGGTCTGGAGCGGCTCCCCTTCGTACACTCGGGAAGTGCGATACCGCTCCACCGCGTTACGCACGATCACCTTGATCAGCACCGCCGCCGGCATGGCGAGCAGCAATCCGGTGAAGCCGAAAAACGAGCTGCCCACCGCCAGGGCGAGAATCACCCACACCGGATGCAGGCCGACCGAGCCGCCTACGATGCGCGGCCCTGTGATCGTGCCGTCGATGGTCTGCACGACCGCGAAGACGATGGCGGCCTTGATCAGCGAGGCCACGATGTCGTCGCTGAGCAGCGAGATGACCAGCGCGGGAATCGCGCTCACGACCAGTCCCAGGTAGGGGATCAGGTTGAACACACCGGCCACGGCCGCGACCACGCCGGGATTGGGAAAGCCGATGAGCAGCAGGCCGATATAGGTCAGCAGACCGACGATCAGCGCGGCCAGGATCTGGCCGCGCAGGTAGCCCGCGAGCAGGCGATCGTATTCGACTATGAACGGGATCCAGGTGTCGCGCTTGTCGCGCGGAATCAACCCGGACGCGCGCGCGACCAGCTTGTCGAAATCCTTGAGCAGATAGATGGTCAGCACCGGTGTCAGCACGAAATAGCCGAGAATGCCGAGCAGGATGCCGATGCCCTTGCCGACACCCAGCACCGCGCCCCACAGCCGACTCGCGATCTCCGCCTGCTGCATGTTGATGAAGTCGGTCACGCGCTCCGGGCTGAAGTTGTCGAGGGCGCGCGCCAGCGCTTCGCCGGTCACGAACGGCAGATTCGCATTCAGCGCGCGCACGCGCAGGTTCTGAATCCAGGTGATGCCGCGCTGCAGCGCGGTCGGCACCTGCTCGATCAATTGTTGCACCTGCTGCGCGAGCGCCGGCAACCCCAGGATGGCCGCGAGCACCAGCACGATCAGCACCGGCACGAACACGACCGCGACCGCCAGACCACGCTTCAGGCCGCGCCGCTCGAGACGATCGACCAGTGGGTCCAGGATGTAGGCCAGCACGAATGCGAGCACGAAGGGCGCGACCAGCGAGCCAAGTGTAGCCAGCAGCCAGATCACCAGGAGTGACGTCGCCGCCACAATGGTCAGCAGGTGCATGCGCGTGCCGGCCCAGGGCGAAATCAGCAGCACCAGCACCAGGAACGCGATGACCGGCGAGAGCACGCTCTTCACACTGAACAGAAACGCGAACGCAGACAGCGCGACCACGGCTACGTAGATCGTAGGCCATTCGTGTTCGGCCTGCACTTTAGCCATAGGTTTGTTCAATG
>JBQTJO010000038.1:0-7842 GCA_052387015.1 Gemmatimonadota bacterium | reverse complement strand
TGCCGACCGGATTCATGACCAGATTGAGGAGTCGCTCGCCGCGGCCGTAGCCGAGCCGGTTCAGCTGTTGCAGGCTGCGGATCGATTCCTCGAAGACGCCGTCGCCTCGCTGCACGTCGGTCTCACGCCCCTGAAAGTACGGCAGCGAGGCGATGATCTCGACGTTGTGCCGGGCGAGCAGCTCGGGGATATCCGCGTAGTTCGGCAGCAGGATGGCGGTGAGATTGCAGCGATGCATGACGTGCACGCCGGCCTGCGCAGCGCGCACGACGATCTCACGAAAATCCGGGTGCAGCTCGGGCGCGCCGCCGGTGATGTCGAGCCGGCCGACGCCCGACGCGTCGCGAAACGCGAACACCCCTTCGATGACCGCGCGCGGCATGACTTCCGAGCGCTCCGGGCCGGCATCGACGTGACAGTGACGGCAGGTCTGATTGCAGCGCTTGCCGACGTTGATCTGGAGAATCTCGATGCCGGTCGCGCGCAGAGGCCACAGGCCGGCGCCTTCCAGCGCCGCAGCGAAGCCGCGCGCGAGTGGCACTGCCTCCAGCAGCGCGAGCTGAGCGGCACTCTGCGCGAGTGGCGCGTGTCGTTTCTGCAGCGTCGGCAAGACTCTAGGCATCACATCCCGAGCTCATCCAGGTGATTCAGCATCTGCACACCGTGCACCAGCGACGCGCCGCCGCGAATCGCGGCCGCGACGTGCACCGCCTCCAGCATCTCGTCCTGATTCGATCCCTTCTCGAGCGCGTCCTTGGAGTAGGCGTCGATGCAGTACGGACATTGCACAACGTGCGACACGGCGAGCGCGATCAGGGCCTTCTCCCTTGCGGTGAGCGCGCCCTCGGCAAAGACTGCGTTGTACCAGGCGAAGAACTTCTCCGCCAGCGGCGCCGCGCCGCGTCCGACCTCGCTGAAGCGGGCGAGATCCGCGTGGTGGTAATAGTGAGGGCGCTGTTCGCTCACAGTTTGGCCTCTCGGAATCAGGGACAGGGAAAGGGAGTTCGGGGTTAATGTATCATGTCGAGTAAATACGATCTAATCGTGGTCGGCGGCGGTGCGGCCGGGCTGGTGACCGCCGCAGGCGCGGCCGGGCTGGGGGCGCGCGCGGCGCTGGTCGAGCGGCAGCGCATGGGCGGCGAATGCCTGTGGACCGGCTGCGTTCCCAGCAAGGCGCTGCTCGCGTGTGCCCGCGCCGCGGCCGACGCACGCGAGGCGCGCCGGTCCGGTGACAGCGAGGGTGATGTGCGCGTCGATTTCGCGGCCGTCATGGAACACGTCCGCCAAGCGCGGCGCACGATTGAGCCGCATGATTCGCCCGAAAGGTATCGCTCGCTCGGCGTATCGGTCTATCACGGGCAGGCGCGCTTCACCGGCGAGCGCAGCTTGCGCGTCGACCGCCAGACGCTGTCCGCCCGGCATATCGTGATCGCGACCGGCTCACGACCGGTGATTCCGAACATTCCGGGACTCTCCGCGGTCGGCTTTCATACCAACGAAACGATCTTCGACATCGATCGGTTCCCCGAATCCCTGATCGTGCTCGGCGGTGGCGCGATCGGTGTCGAGGTGGCGCAGGCGTTCGCGCTGCTCGGCTCGCGCGTCACGGTGATCGAAGCCGCGCCGCGCGTACTGGCGCGCGAGGACGGGGAGCTGACCGCCATTCTCGAAAGGGAGCTGAGAGATGCGGGCATCGCGCTCGAGCTCGGCGTCAGTGCGGAGCGGGTGGAGCAGACGGCTGCCGGCGTGCGCGTGCACGCGGCGGGCAAGCAGCACGATGCGGCTGCGCTGCTGGTCGCGACCGGCCGCGAGTCAGTGCTCGACACGCTGGAGCTGGAAAAGGGCGGCGTCGAAACGAGCGAACGGGAATTGGTCCTGGACGACCGGTTGCGCACGAGCGCGACCAACGTGTGGGCGGCTGGCGATGTGACCGGCGCGCCGCGCTTCACGCACGTCGCGGACTATCAGGCGCGCACGGTGCTTCGCAATGCGCTGTTCCCGTTTTCGACCAGAGTGAATTACGACGTCGTGCCGCATGTGACGTTTGCGATTCCCGAGCTTGCTCGCGTCGGTCTGACCGCCGAGGAGGCAAGCGAACGTCACGGTGGCGTGCGCACGTTCACGCGCAAATTCGCCGAGCTCGACCGCGCGGTCGCCGACGGGCGTACGACCGGCGTGCTGAAGATCGTCACGGACGCAAAGGGGCACATTCTGGGCGGGCACGTGCTGGGGCACCAGGCGAGCAGCATCATCGCCGAGATCGCGCTGGCCATGCGCGAGCGCGTGTCCCTGTCACGGCTTGCGTCCCTGATCCACGCATATCCGACCTACGCGGAAGCGGTCAAACAGTCGGGTGATGCATTCAACCGCGCGCGTTTCGCCGGCTTCGCGAAAACCGCCGCGCACTGGCTGGTGCGCCGGATGTAGGATCCATCAATTATTCATCACTGCGCGTTCACTCGGCGGTGTGAGGCAGTCCCGGCGTAAACTCAGCCAGCCAGGCATACCGCGTTACCACGAAAGCGACTCCGTTCCTGCCCAAATGTACGCCGACGTTTGGAGTAAAGTTGGCCACGACTACGACGATTGAGTCCTCGATCTTGCGCGTCTCGTCATGCACGGTAATACGATGTGACCCAGGCCGCACCTGAATCACTCGACCGGCGTTGATCGATGAAGACAGCTTGCTCGGTTTCACGGCTTTCGCGAACTCTGTCCGGCCATCCACTTGCAACTGGAGTTGTATGTCCTGGCCAGACCGATTCCAAATGTAAAGCTGAATAGTCTCGAGCGGTGGCTCAGCGGAAACAGATTGCGCACGGAGAGGCAGTCCTCCGCTCACCAGCATCACGATGCAGCATGAGCCAGGAAACAGTAAGCGATTCATCATTACTCTCTCATTTTTGAGTTCCGAGTGCGTGTACATCCATATTGCCTGCGCTGTCGCCATACTCCCGTGTGGTTCGAATGAGCGGTGGCGGGAGTTATCGTGTTGCGTGCGGTTTAACTGCTACAGGACCTCTGTGTCATCACACCCTTTGCTACATTTGTAGTCGATGTGGTCCGCGTGTGCAGTAGAGCAGATGTAGTTCCGTGCTGCGGCACATTCCGTAGCCTGGCCGCACGCGTCAGCAAGTCCGACGACCGGACCTTCTGACGTGCCGAACTTGAGTGGCACGGCCACCGCTGCTAATGCAAACATCGTTGTCCATAGCTTCTTGTTGCGCATACGGCACCTTTCGGGTTTAAGGTCAACCACCGCTCATTCTGCTTCACAAGGGTGGCAGCCTGTATTCCGCCACCCTTGGGTATGGATCCTCGATGCCGCCGAATAAATGCATCCCATCAGGTGAGACATTGATGCTGAACACCTCTGAGTCGAATGTGAGCTCTGCAACGAACTTGCCTGACCAGTTGAAGACATGTAAACGAGAATCAGGACATGCCTGCTCCAGCTTACAACCTGAATACACGGCGTAGATATAGTTGTGGTCTGCTGCTGCGGATGAGTATGCCATTTGATTTCCGGCGTCCCAGAAGAATCGACCGTCAGCTATGTGGTACTTCGGAACTGTTTGACGCGGGCCCTTCGCTGATGCATAGTGTTGCCCGTTGAACGTGAACAGGTCGACTTTGGGTGTGAACTGGTAAACGAGGGCTACTCGAGATAAATCGGGTGCGTATACAAGAAAGCTCCGGTTCAGCAAGCGCTTGGCGATCGGCAGTGAAATCCTGGAGCCACTGAATGGTGGCTCGCCTTTAACTCGTTCAGCTTTCCCGGATTGGCGATCGAGGATCAGCAGGCTGTAGCCCGGGAACAGACCACCCGTCACAATCGTTGAATCACCAAAAACCGGCCGGTCGATAGTGACGCCGTAATTCAGTGAATTCTGACTGACTACCGTGCGATCAGGGTCGTTTGCGGCAAGATCTATTTCTGTAACGCGACGCTGGTTGAAATAGTAGACAAGTGCATGAAGTGGTTTGCCTGTCACGGGAAACAGCCAATCAGGGCCTTGAAATTCCTTTGGTCCGCGGCCGTGTTTACCGAATCGCCGCAGGAGTTTACCTGAATGGTATTCGAGAACGAGGAGGTGCGGACTCGTGAGCCGATCCAAAACCACCAAATATGGCCCGAATAGTCCAACGGCTGCTACTCTGCCGAAAGTGCTGCTATCGCCAAATAGTCGGACACGATGCAGGGTTCTCGGCTCAGCATTATCGGTGTCGGCGAGCGTGCGCCTCATGGTCGGTGACTTGAGGTCCACAATTGGAGAGCGATCCACCGAACCAAGACGCGGATCAGTGCCGGACGGTGCTTTGTTCGTCGCTGTGGACTGCCTTGCCCAAACGTTGGACGGGGGCATTTCCGAGCGTTCACGACGATCGCATGCCATCGACGCCAGGCACACCATGACAAGCGCAAATTGCATGATGGACGAAGTGGAACCTGATCGTTGATGAGAAGAGCCTAGCAACATGATTGTGCCCTCGCTGTGCCGTGCAGGCAGCTTAAGCTCGCCAAAGATTCGCATATAGTAAGAAGCAATGCCGTCCACCGCGTCGGGCATTTTGCCGGACAGGAGTGTCCTGCATTTGGACAGTCGAGTGTTTTGCAGTGTGATCCGGCTTCGCAAAAACCGCCGCCCACTGGCTGGTGCGCCGTATGTAGTGGCACACGCCCTGCTCCCAGACCCGCCGAAACCGACAGGGAGCAGCTCATGTTGACGGGTTCCGGAGAAACCAGATCCATCTGGGTCGAAACCGCGCAAGCGCCGAGTTTCGCGCCGCTCGGCGAAAACATCAGCGCCGACGTGTGCGTGGTCGGCGCCGGCATGGCGGGCATGGCGACCGCGTACCAGCTCGCGAAGGCAGGGAAGCGCGTCGTCGTCATCGACGATGGCGGCATCGGCAGCGGCGAGACGGGGCGAACCACCGCGCACATCGCACCCGCCCTCGACGACCGCTACTACAATATCGAAGCCATGCACGGACAGGAGGGCGCCCGCCTCGCGGCCGAGAGCCACATGGCCGCGACCAACCGCATCGAAGAGATCTGCAACGTGGAAAGCATCGCGTGCGACTTCGTGCGCCTCGACGGCTATCTCTTTCTCGCGCCCGATCACCCGCACAAACTGCTGGAGGACGAGCAGCAGGCCGCGGAGCGCGCCGGCCTCGCGGGCGTCACGCTCGTCGAGCGCGCGCCCATCGATTTCTGGAATACCGGCCCGTGCGTGAAGTTTCCGCACCAGGCGCAGTTTCATCCCATTCGCTTTCTGGACGGCATCGCGCGGTGCATCCAGCGGGATGGAGGGCGCATCTACTGCGGCTCGCACGTCGCGCAGATTCAGGACGGCTCGCCATGCATCGTCACCACGTCCGAGGGGAAGCAGATCACGTGCAGCAGCGTCGTCGTGGCCACCAACGCCTCAGTGTCCGATTACGTCGTCACGCACCTGAAGCAGTCGCCGTATCGCACGTACGTGGTCGGTGCCCGCATTTCGAAGCAGGCGATGCCGCCCATCCTGCTGTGGGACACGCCGGATCCCTATCACTACGTCCGCATTCAGCCGGACAACGACTACGACGTCCTGATCGTGGGCGGCGAAGATCACAAGACGGGGCACGGACAGGACCACGCGGAGCGCTTCGATCGTCTGGAGAGCTGGACGCGCGAACGCTTTCCAATCGCCGACCGGCTGCTCTACCACTGGTCGGGCCAGGTCGTGGAGCCGTTCGACTACCTATCCTTCACAGGCCGCTCACCGGGCGCGCAGAACGTCTACATGCACAGCGGTGATTCCGGCAACGGCATCACGCATGGCATGATGGCCGGCATTCTGCTGACCGACCTGATTCTCGGTCGCGACAACCCATGGGCCCGGCTGTACGATCCGAATCGCATCTCGCTGCGCGCGACGCCCGAGTTCATCAGGCAGCAAGCCGACGTCGTGCTCCAATTTGCGCGCTACATCATGCCGGGCGAATCTCTGGACGGCATTCAGCCCGGCGAAGGTCGGGTCATTCTGCGCGGCACGCATCGCATCGCGGCCTATCGCGACGAGCAGGGCGTGCTGCACGAGCGCTCGGCGGTGTGCACGCATATGCGCTGCATCGTCGAATGGAATTCGGTCGAGAAGTCCTGGGATTGCCCGTGCCATGGCTCCCGTTTCGACGCTCATGGAAACGTACTGAACGGGCCGGCCATTTCCCGGCTGGAAGAACCGACGTAGGCGCACGCGCGGAGCGTGAATCTATAGATCAGTCGAAATGCGCTATAAAGACACTTGCGCTATCCGTAACCTTCCCCGCACTAGCATAGACCACCACCGGGCCTAGACTTCGCGGAACCAGCAGACCCGTCGAATCGATCCGGGCTCGCAGTGTATCATTGACCGACCAACGGATCGATACCGGCAGCAGAATGCCACGATTGTCGCGAGCCTCCGCACGCATCTGGAGCGTCTGGCTCGAAAAAATGAACGTGTCTGCCGGCATTACGCGAATGGAAGCCACTTCCGGATCAGTAATTGGCTCGGCCGTGCTGCTGCAGGAGGCTACAAATATTACGGACAGAAGAAGCACTAACGCTTTCACACATGCACCCATAGCTACCGACTTTGATAAAGGTTCTGGCGCCAAATCAGCTGGACCCGATCTGCACGTCGGCGATAAAAGCGCCTCCAAAGTTCACAATGTCTGCGCCATCGTTTGCGGAGTCAGTCATGTCAAAAAGGAACGCCGCAAACGCGCCTTCCACCGCAGCGCCGTCCGTCCCGGCACTAAGGGGTGGATTCTCGAAACTTCCCAGCATCCCTGTGTCTGAACCACGCAGGAACACGCCATAGTAATCGGCCCAACCCTCTGTAAGAGCGCAGCTGTAGTTATAAGCCACCCAGATTTCATGCGGGCTGGGACAAAACCCGAGATCTCCAAGCAACGTAAAGTAACGCTGATCAAAGTAGTGTCCGTGTTCGTGTCCATGCACGAAAGCACCATGTGATCCCCAGACGTGCTCGTCGGCGATCACGATGCCTTCTGTCAAACCCGCGTAATACGAATTGCTTGCCGCAGGATCTATCCGCGATTTTACTGCAGCGGGTATCGGCCTGCTGAACGTGCTCGGCGCCCGTGAGGCCGCGTAATCGATGCCAAAGTACACGTTGCTTCGGGAATTTGATGTGCTCGCCACGTTTATCGTCTTGTCGTCTCCCGTCGCTCGACCAATGGTCGATGTATCCGCATCGAAAACATGGGTGCCATCCAGGTAGAAATTGGCATCGACATAGGCATATACGCTGCCGTCGTGGCAGATTATGTAGTAGCCATTCGCATCAGTGGATGTCTGCCCTTCACTGTTGCCGACAATCTTGTCGATAATCACGTACTTGACCTGCGCTCGAGGCAAAGGTCTCTGGATATTACCGAAACCCCCGTCAGTGTAAGTAAGATAGCCGTCAATGCAGCCGTCCAGGTTCATGCTGTTCAAGTCGATATCACTGGCGCCTGCGCTGGCCGCTGCGAGATGGGGGCTGAACCGGAGTGGGCCGGGAACGGTTATGGCGCCCTCGGGAAAGAGAAATCTATCAAACTCTTCGGTAACCTGACCGTTTGCCTCGCTGACCCAAATCCATCGTTCGATGATCGCGACGTCCTGGATATGTTGGGACTTCAACGCAGCTGAACGGGGACTCCACACCGCAGCAGCGATTCTGTAGTAACCCGGCTCCGCAAACGTCAATGTCGTCGATTCGGCAAACTGCTCATTTGTGGCGAGCTGTCGCGCGACCGTCATGACGGACGGCAGAACCGGTTCACGCGGAAGCCGGACCAGGTTCTCTC
>JBQTJO010000037.1:0-8299 GCA_052387015.1 Gemmatimonadota bacterium | reverse complement strand
CTGCGCATCGGCGGGTGCGTTGGTGGCGATGAACGGGACGGCGGGATGCTCGAGGGTGCGGCGCGGCGGCACCTCGACGGTCAGCATGCGCACAAAGTCGAGCGCGAGGATGAGCGCTTCGTTGACGTTCGGCACACCCTGCACACGCATCAGCTCGACACTGTCGGGGTGCAAACGTACGCGCGCGAAGGCGGCCTCGAGATACGGCGGCAGCGTGAGCATCCGATCCGCCGTGGCGTCCTCCAGGTTGCCGAGCGGCAGCTGCACTTCCGGCAGACCCTCGCGTCCCCAGATGGTCAGGCGCGCGGAGTAGCTCTCGCGCGCCAGCCCGCTCGCGACCCAGCTGCGATACAACAGCAGATACCCGCTCTCGCCGCTGCGCGCGCGCTCGGTCGCTTCGCGCGAGAACTGCATCAGCAGGTAGTCGAGGAAGGGGTCCGGAGCCGAGCCGAGCGTGCCCAAGTCGCGCTCGGCCGCCGCCAGGCGCGCATCCACGTGCGCGGTCCACATGAATGGCAGCACCGCGGTCGCCGCCAGCCAGCCCGCGGTCAGCCAGCGCAGCAGGCGGACGCCGCCGCCGCGGTAGCCGGCCAGCGCGAAGGCGGCGAGCAGGAACGGCAGGGCCCACGCGGCCGCCAGCCACGGCGTCAGCCATTGCTTGGCGTGGCCGAGCATCAGGATGAGAACGCCGAGCGCGCCGCTGGTCGCGAGCGCGCCGATCAGGATCAGCGTCCACGGCGCGCGCAGCTGCGAGCTGGTCTGCGCTGGCGACGACCAGTTCCAGCGCGGCAGCGCGAATTCCGTGATGACGCCCAGCAGCAGCACCGCGGCGATCTGCAAGCCGATCCAGAACTCGGTTCCGCCGAGCAGGAGCTGCTCGGTGGCCGCGCGCAATGCATCGCCGGGTGCGTTCGCACCCGGGCCGACCAGCAGACGGATGGCGCCCGGATACGCGAGCGCGACCGCCACCGCACCGAGCACCAGCAGCACGGTCGGCAGGCGCGGCACGCGCGCGCTGCCGGGCACACTGCCGGCCAGAGCGGCGAGCGCGAGCAGGATGGCCAGCATGGTGCCGAGCGAGATCTCGACCGGCACCGGCAGCAGGAAGAGCGCGGGCGAGAACAGCTCATCGAGGCCGAACGCGCGCAGCGGCGCGACGGCCAGCGCGAGGGCGGCGGCCAGCAGCGGCACGGTCGTGGCGAAGCGCAGATGCGGCCGCCGCAGCCACGCCACGGCGAGCAGAACCAGCGCGATCACCGCGAAGATGCAGACGACGCGTTGCGCCAGTGTGAGCGCGCGATTGCGATAGGCGGACTGCGAGAGCGGCGCGAAGCGCGCGTGCGCGATAGTGTCGCCGGCGAGCACGAGATGCCACGCATCCGGCGGCCCTTTGCCCGACCTGAACACCGCGCCCAGATGCGAGGTAAAGTGCGCGATGCTGCGGTCGCTGACGTCGTGCGCGTGCTCGTGGATCGCGGTCGAGAGCAGCACGGCCGCGACCACGTGCGAGCCCGCGCCGCTGGTTTCGGCCGGCAGATAGATATAGCTGTAGAGCGGCTGCTCGATGTAGGCGGCGCCGCTGGTGCCGAGGCGCACGGCCGGCGGCAGCTGCGCGCGGTGCTCGCCCGACCACGCGACCAGCTCGCCCGCCTCGCCGAACAGCGCGATCGCGTCTACCTTGGAGCGCTCGCGCAGGGCCGCCAGCTCGCGGAAAATGCGCAGCGTGTCGGTGTGGGCGACCATGCGCGCCGCTTCCGCCGCGGTGCCGGCCGCCCGCTCGACCGCGCCACCCACGCGCCGCGTGAGCATGGCGCGCATATGGTCCTGACGCTCGGCGGCAATGCGCGGCCAGTCCGCGCTGATGCGCGCAACGCGCCAGGCGGCAAAGCTCTGCGCGACCAGCGAGAGGCCGAGCACGAGCACGGCCGCGACCAGCGGCAGCGAGATGAGGCGCGACTGGCGGGCGCGCACCACGAACGCGCAGCACGCGGCCCAGGTCACGAGCGCGGCGATCAGATACGCGCTTTCGACCTGCCGGCTCCACAACAGGCCGAGCACGAGCGTCGCGTACGCGCTCAGCCACGCGGTAATCGCGGTCACGCGTGCAGGTTTCACGAGCGGCTTGCGGTGCTGGTATACTCGAACAGAGAACGCATCGAATGAATGTCGGTTTGGATGAGCTGAGCTGGGTCGACGTCGCCGCCCACATCGCGCGCGACCCGCGCCTGATCGTGCCGGTCGGCGCGCTCGAACAGCACGGGCCGCATCTGCCGCTCGGCAGCAACGTGCTGATCGCGCGCCGGCTCGCGGTCGACCTCTCGCACGAGTTCAACGTGCTGCGAGCGCCGACCATATACTACGGCGTAAACGTCAAGAGCGCGCAACAATACGCCGGAACCGCGTCGCTGCGCCAAAAAACGCTGCATCGCTCGCTCAACGAGCTGCTGGCCGGCTGGGAAGGCCACGGCATCACGGAGCTCATCGTGATCACCGCGCACCGTCACGAGCCGCACCTCGATGCGCTCGCCACACTGGTCAGCCGGCGCGCGCGCCTGCGCGTGGTCTCGGCATGGGACGTCGACATCACCGACCTGCTCGAGACACAGCCCGGACCCCTGCACGCGGGCGAAGCGGAAACATCCCTCATGCTCTACTTGTATCCCGCTGTGGTGAAGATGGATCGCGCGCGCGACTTCGATCTGAGCGAGAAGCAGTTCAAGCGCTACATCATGGGCCAGCTGGTGGTGCCGCCCGCGGGGGGCGCGGGGGTGGTCGGGCACCCCACGGCGGCTTCTGCCGAGAAAGGCGAATCCATATACAAGCGAATGCTGCACGTAATCGGGGACGCGGATTTTGTGAGGCCCTCTGTGGATTCGGATACTGTGTAATTGATTCGGGCGCGGGCGCGGGAACAATGCGGGCGCGGGACGGGGGCGCGGGACGGGGGCGCGGGCCGCGGGAAAGCGGGGTATGCGCGGTTTGTGGTGTCCCGCAACCCGCGACCCACCCCGCGACCCACGACCTCGACCCGCGACCGCAAGTTTCCCGCGCCCGCGACCTCGCCCGCGACCGCGCCCGGGCGAAGACAGGCCCGCGACCTCGCCCGAATCTTTACCAGCTAAAAAGGGTATTCCAGCCAGCATGAAAAAGGGGGGCGTTTTGGCCAGAACCATGATCGCGGCGATCGCCGCGGCTTTTGTCCTGAGCGGTACCGTCCACGCCCAGACCACCACGCTCGACGAGGGCAGCTTCCGGCTGACGGTCCGGGGCGAGGAGGTCGGCACGGAGACCTTCTCGATCCGGCAGAACGGCAGCGGCGCGGGCGCGGTCATTATCGCGGTCGGCCGGGTCGTGCTGGGCACCGAGCGCGGCGCTCAGGAGCTCAGCTCCGAGCTGCAGGTCGGCGGCCGCACGCTGCGTCCCGCGGCGTACGAAGTCCGCGTCCAGGGTACGGACGAGGAGCGCATCACGGGCCGAGTGGTCGGCAGCCGGTTCAGCGCGCAGATCGTCTCGCCGGCCGGCGAATCCATGCGTGAGTACCTCGCCGGCGAAGGCGCCGTCCTCGCAGATGAGGGCGTCGCGCACCATTATTATTTCCTGGCGCGCCGTCTCGAGGGTGCCAGTGCCCGCATCCCGGTCATCATCCCGCGCCAGAGCCGCCAAGTCAGTGCAGACGTCACCGCCGCCGGCCGCGAGTCCCTCACCATTGGCGGTGAGGCCGTAGCCGCACGCCGAATCACCGTGACACCGACCGGCGGTCAGACGCGTACGGTCTGGGTCGACGCGCAGAATCGCGTGTTGAAACTGGAGATCCCGGCGGCCGGCTTTGTGGCAACGCGCACGGCCGCGCCTTAATTAGTGATAAGAGCGATAGGAGCGATGGGAGCGATGAGAGCGATGAGAGCGATAAGAGCGATAAGAGCGATAAGAGCGATAACAGCGATAACAGCGCCCGATGAGAGCGTCAAACGAATTTTCGCTCACATCGCTCCAATCGCTCTTCTCGCTCTTATCGCTCTGTTCGCTCTCATCCCTCCCATCGCAAACGCACAGCAACCGGCCAAATCCACACTCACATTGGATGAGGCCATCACGCTCGCGCGCCAGAACAATCCAGACTTTCTCGCTCGGAAAAACGACGCGACGGTCGCGGACTGGACGGTGCGCGAGGCGTATGGGTCGCTGCTGCCGGGTGCATCGGCGTCGACGTCGTTTCAATACCAGGCATCCGGCACGCCGCGGCTCGGCTTCATCAGCGGCTCGGATCTCGGCGTGACCGGCACGCCCGACTACTACCTCTCCAACTACTACATCGGCGTGAATTACGGGCTGAGCGGCGCATCGCTGCTTGCCCCCGGACGTGCCAGGGCCGCGCGCCACGCGACGGCCGCCGGCATTGAAGCCGCCGATTTCATGCTGGCCGCCAATGTCACGCAGGCGTATCTCGCCGTGCGGCGCGCGCAGGATGGCGTTACGCTCGCGCAGCAGGAGCTGGAGCGCGCGGAAGACAATCGCAAGCTGGCGGCAGCGCGCCTGAAGGTCGGCGCGGCCACGCCCATCGAGCTGAAGCAGGCCCAAGTCGAAAAAGGACGAGCCGAAGTCACGCTGATCCAGGCGGAGAACCTGGTGCGCACCGAGCGACTGCGCCTGATGCAGGGTCTCGGCCTCGACATCAACACGGAGGTCGAGCTGACCACCGAGTTCGCGGTCAGTGACGTGCCATGGACGCAGGACGAGCTGCTCGCGAGCGCGCTCCAGTCGCACCCGAACCTGCTGGCCGCGCGCGCGAACCAGCAGGCCAGCACCGCATCCGTGAAGATGGCGAAGAGCGCCTATCTGCCGTCGCTCAGCTTCAGTGCCGGGGTTTCCGGCTACACGCGGCAGGCGGGCAGCTCGGCGTACCTGCTGGACCAGGCGCGCGCCGGACTGATCGGCGCGCGTGAGGAATGCGAATTCCGGAATGCGGTGGCGGCCGGCAAGCTGCCGGGTTACCCGCTGCCCTGCCCGTCGACGTCGCTGACGCCGCAGCAGGAGCAGAGCATTCTGTCCTCGAACGACGTCTTCCCCTTCAGCTACACGAGCGAGCCGCTCAGCGCTTCGCTGCAGATCTCGCTGCCGATTTTCCAGGGCTTCACGCGCGAGCTGCAGATCGAGCAGGCCAGGGCGGGTGAAGCGGACGCGCGCCATCAGCTGCGCGCGCAGGAGCTGCGCCTGCGCGCGGACGTGGCGACCGCGTATCTGAATGCGACGACGGCGCGCCGCAGCATCGACCTGGAGCAGCGCAACCGCGAGCTGGCCGGCGATCAGCTGGAGCTGGCGCGCGAGCGGTATCGGCTGGGCGCGGCGGCGTTTCTCGAGCTGCAGGATGCGGCGACCATCAAGGCACGCGCGGAGCGCGCGTATCTCATGGCAGTGTATTCCTTCCACGAAAGCATGGCCGCGTTGGAGAATGCGGTCGGGCGGAAATTGAGATGAAGAAGCGGACCAAGGTCGTTTTCGGTATCACCGCGCTGGTCGTGGTGGGTGCGATCGGCGCGGGCGCGGCCGCCTCGCGCAACAACGCGGGCGTCGAGGTGCGACTCGAGCCGGTCAAGCAGCGCGACCTGGTCGCGATCGTGAGCGCGAGCGGCTGGATCCGGCCGCACCGCAGAGTCGATGTGCAGGCGGACATCATGGGGCGCATCGTCGAATTGCGCGTGCGCGAAGGCGACGAAGTCCGCAAGGGCGAAGTCCTGCTGCGCATCGACGCGACGCAGTACGAGGCGGCGCTCGCGCGCGCGCGCGCAGCGGTCAGTGAAGCGTTGGCGCGCGAGGCGCAGGCCCGGGCCGGCGCGATCCAGGCGAAGCGCGCGGCGGATCGCGCGCGCGCGCTCGCGGCCGGCGGCGAGAACCTGATCAGCAAGCAGGCATTCGAGGACGCGATCACACAGCATGAGGTGCAGACTGAACTGCTGAAAGCGGCGGAGTACGGCGTGCAGCAGGCGCGCGCGGGTCTGCGGGAAACGCAGGACCGGCTCGACAAGACGATCATCCGCGCGCCGATGGAGGGCGTGATCACGCGCCTCGAAGTCGAGGAAGGCGAAACCGCGATCGTCGGCACCATGAACAATCCGGGCAGTCTGCTGCTGACGGTGGCGGACCTGGACGTCATGGAAGCGGTGATCCGGGTAGACGAGACGGACGTACCGGAGCTGAAGCTGGGCGACAGCGCGAGCGTCGAGATCGACGCGTTCCCGGATCGCCAGTTCACGGGGCGCGTCACCGAGATCAGTCACAGCTCGACGCGCAATCCGGAGTCGCTCCAGCAGCAGGGCGGCGCCAGCACGCAGTCGGTCGACTTCGAAATCGTGATTCAGCTGCAGAATCCGCCGGCCACGCTGCGCTCGGATCTGTCGGCGACGGCCGAAGTCGTGACCGCCACGCGCAGGAACGTGCTGTCGATCCCGATCATCGCACTGACCGTGCGCGAGCGCGGCAACGTCAAGAGTCTTCCTTCGGAAGACAAGGACGCAGAGAAGGCCGGAAAGGTCGCAGAGAGAGATAAGAGCGAGGACCAGGAAGGTGTCTTCGTCATCCGGGACGGCAAGGCGCAATTCGTCCAGGTCAGGACGGGCATCACCGGGCGCGAGCATTTCGAGGTGCTCGAGGGTCTTACTGCCAGGGACACGGTAGTGGCGGGCCCGTACGAGGCGATCCGCTCGCTCGAGAACGGCAAGCTGCTGCGCAGCCTGGCCGGCGAAGCACAGAAGAAAGCAAAGGAAGCGCAATGAGTCATCCGATCATCCGGACGCAGGCGCTCACCAAGGACTACGAGCTGGGCGCGGAGACGGTGCACGCGCTGCGCGGCGTCGACCTGGTCGTGCAACGCAACGAGTACATCGCGATCATGGGCCCGTCCGGCTCCGGCAAGTCGACGTTCATGAACCTGATCGGCTGTCTCGATACGCCGAGCTCGGGCGAGTACTGGCTGAACCACCAGGCGGTCGCGCAGCTGAGCGACGACGAGCTGGCGCGCATCCGCAACCGCGAGATCGGCTTCGTCTTCCAGACCTTCAACCTGCTGCCGCGCGTGAGCGCGCTGCACAATGTGGAGCTGCCGCTGATCTACGGCGGCGTGCCGGCCCGGGAGCGCAAGCCGCGCGCAGAGGCGATGCTCGAGAAGGTCGGGCTCGGCGACCGCATGCATCACCGCCCGGCCGAGCTGTCGGGCGGCCAGCGGCAGCGCGTGGCCATCGCGCGCGCGCTGATCAACACGCCGTCCATCCTGCTCGCGGACGAGCCGACCGGTAACCTCGACAGCCAGACCGGCAGCGAGATCATGGCGCTGTTCGACGAGCTGCATCAGACCGGCCAGACCATCGTGCTGGTCACGCACGAGCACGACATTGCGGAGCACGCACACCGCGCGGTCACGCTGCGCGATGGCGTGATCTCGAGCGATGTAGCCAGGGAAGTCGCCGCCGCCAGCGCCTGATGTACATTCGCGAGGGCACGGTGCTGGCGCTGCAGCAGATTCGCGCGCAGAAGCTGAAGAGCTTCTTCGCGGTGCTGGGCGTCATCATCGGCACCATGTTCCTGATCACGGTCGTGAGCGTGGTCGAAGGCCTCAACAAATACATGGAAGAGGACTTCGCGCGGCAGGTCTGGGGTCTGAACACGCTCATGGTGCGGCGCGTACCGGAAATCAACTTCGAGTCGGATCCGGAAGTCCGGCGCGCGTGGATGCGCCGGCCGCGCATCACGTTCGATGATGCGGACGCGATCCGCAGCCGGCTGAGCGTGCCGGCGCTGGTCGCGGAGGAAAGCGATGGCGGCGGCAACATCGTGGGCGACAACGGCGTCGAAATCACCAACGTCTGGATCAAGGGCGTCTCCGAGGATTTCTTCCGCATCCGCGACTACGATGTCGAGCGCGGCCGCGTGTTCACCGCGCCGGAAGCGCGCGTCGGCATGCCGGTCATCATCCTGGGCGCGGAAGCCGCCGAGAAGATGTTCGCGGTGCTCGACCCGATGGGCCGCACGGTGCGCATCCAGGGCGTGCCCTTCCGCGTCATTGGCATCCTGAAAAAGCAGGGCACGCTGTTCGGCATGTCGCTCGACAACCAGGCAATCGCGCCGTCGCGCTCGCCGATCAAGCGCTTCGTCGCGCCGCACGGCAAAGTCGATCAGGTCGTGGTCAAGCCGCTCGATCCAGCCAATTTCGAGACCGCGCGCATGGAGCTGGAGGCGATCATGCGCGAGCGCCACCGGCTGCACCCCGCCCAAACCAACGATTTCGCCATCGACACCGCCGACGACT
>JBQTJO010000036.1:0-9383 GCA_052387015.1 Gemmatimonadota bacterium | reverse complement strand
ACGAGCACTCCCACCCCGCCCCCGATCCGCAGCCGCAAATGAGGGTATTAGCGATCTAATGCAGACCGCGAAACGGATTCTCTGGATCGATGACGAGGTGGACCTCTTCGAGCCCCACCTCCTCTGTCTGCGCCAGCGTGGCTATCAGGTCGATACCACCACGAATGGCGACGACGCGCTCGCGCTCGCGCGCGACCAGAGATACGACCTGGTGCTGCTCGACGAGCAGATGCCCGGCAAGCGCGGCCTCGACGTGCTGAGCGAGCTGCGGCGCGAGGAGCCGCACGCGCGCGTGGTCATGGTGACCAAGTCCGAGGAGGACCGCACCATGGTCGAGGCGATCGGCCGGCGCGTGGACGAGTACCTGGTCAAGCCCGCATCGCCACGCCAGGTCCTGTCAGTGGTGACCCGTCTGCTCGAGGGGCAGCAGCTCCAGCAGCAGCGCGCGGCCCAGGACTTCGCGAGCCGCTTCGGCCCGCTGTCGCGCGCGCGGGACGAGGCGCGCGACTGGCGCGACTTCCTCGCGCTCTACGATGAGCTGGTCGAGTGGGACATCCGGCTGCACGATGCCGGCGAGCGCGGTCTCGCCGATTCGGTGCAGGCGCTCATGATCGACGTGCGCCGCGAGTTCGGCGACTACGTCAGCCGCGAATACGGCATGTGGACCAGCGGCCGCATCCCCGACCGGCCGACGCTTTCGACCGATGTCGTGCGCGACTACGTTGCGCCGCAGTACACGGGCGGCCCGCTGCTCTTCGTCGTCATCGACTGCATGCGGCTGGATCAGTGGCGCGTGATCCGGCCGCTGCTCGCCCGCGACTTCGATATTTCCGAGAGTCTCTACTACAGCATTCTGCCGACCGCGACGCCCTACTCGCGCAACGCGCTGTTTGGCGGCATGTATCCGGACCAGATCGCACAGCAGCGCCCGGACTGGTGGGCAACGGACGAAGGCAGCCTGAACGCATTCGAGGACGAGCTGCTGCGCGATCAGCTCGAGCGACTGACCGGCAGCACGGTCCCGGTGCACTACGAGAAGGTCTTCACGGATGAGAACGCCGACGATCTGATCGCGCGCGTGCGCGGCGCGCTCAAGGGCAACCAAGTCGTGGCGTGCGTCTTCAACTTCGTGGATCTGCTGACGCACGGGCGCAGCGAGTCGGCGATCCTGATGGAGGTCGCGCGCGACGTGCCCGCGTTGCGCGGCTTGACCCGCCAGTGGTTCGAGCGCTCGGCCGCTTACCGCGTCCTGCGCGAGGCGGCGGCGCGTGGCGTAACGACCATCGTGACTACCGATCACGGCAGCATTCACTGCGAGCGGCCGGTCACCATCTTCGCGCGCCGCGATGCGACCAGCAATCTGCGCTACAAGTTCGGCCTCGACTTGCGCGCCGCCGTGCCGGGTGCCGTGTACGCGCTGAACAGCGAAAAAGCGCTGCGCTTCCCGCCCGGCAAGATGGCGACCAACTATCTGCTCGCACTCGAGGACTACTTCTTCGTGTATCCGACCAAGCTGCGGGAGTACCAGGCACGCTACCGCGGCTCGTTCCTGCACGGCGGGGTGAGCCCGGAGGAGATGATCCTGCCGATTGCCGTGCTGCAGCCGCGCGTGGCCGCGCGATGAGGCTGTACCTTCGGCTGCTCGGCTATCTCGGGCCGTATCGGGGCGTGCTGCTCGGCGCGCTGCTCGCGACTTTCGGCTTCGCCGTCTTCGATGCGTTCAGCATCGTCGCACTCATACCGCTGCTGCGCGCGCTGTTCCAGCAGGGCGCGCTCGTGCTGGACACCGGCGACAACCGAATCAGCACGCTGCTCGACAACACGGTCGGCCTGCTGGTCGCGCCGGGGCTGCTGCCGCACGAGCTGCTGCTGCGCATCAACATCTTCATCCTGGTCGTATTCCTGATCAAGAACGTCTTCGATTTCTTCCAGCAGTATCTGGTGGTCAGGCTGGAGCAGTCGGTCACGCGTGACCTGCGCGATCAGACGTACGCGCACCTCGTCGATCTCGACATGCGCTTCTTCGGCCGCACGCGCGCCGGGCAGATCATCTCGCGCCTGACCAGCGATGCCGATCAGCTGCGCAATCTCGTCACTCGGAATATCGCGAAATTCACGACCTCGCTGCTCCAGGTCGTCATCACGATCGCGATCATGATCGATTTCTCCTTCAAGCTGACTATGGTCGCGCTACTCGTGCTGCCGGCCATGTTCGGCATCTGGGGTCGCTTGCTGAAGCGTCTGCGGCGTGGCGATCGCAAGGTTCTCGATCTCGGCGGCGAAGTCGCGTCGCATCTGCAGGAGACCGTGCTCGGCATTCGCCAGGTGAAGGGCGCCGGCGCGGAGCAGTTCGAGAAGAGTCGCTTCCGCGACTGGACGCGCGCATATTACAAGGCGGTCGTTCGCAATGAGCGCATTCGCGCAATCGCCAGCCCGATGACCGAGATGATCGGAGCGCTCGGTACCGTGCTGCTGCTCTGGTACGGCAGCCGGCTGGTACTGGTCGAGGGCACACTCGACGGCGCCATGTTCCTCACCTTTCTCGGGCTCAGTCTGAAGTTGTACTCGCCCGTGAAGTGGCTGTCCAAGTTCCCGTCGACGATCCAGCCCGGGCTGGTGGCTGCCGAGCGTATTTTCGAGTTCCTCGATGCACCCTTCGATGTGGCCGATGCGCCGGACGCGCGACCGCTCGGCGTCGCGATCCGGAGCGGTGTGCAGTTCGAGAACGTGACGTTCGAGTACGAGCGCGGCCGGCCGGTGCTGCAGGACATCACGCTGGACGTGCCGGCCGGCTCGGTCGTCGCGCTGGTGGGGCCGAGCGGCGCAGGCAAGAGCACGCTGGCCGACCTGGTCGCGCGCTTCTACGATCCGGTCGCAGGCCGCATCCTGATCGACGACATCGATCTGCGCGCGCTGCGGATTCACTCTCTGCGCTCGCGGCTCGGCATTGTGGCCCAGGATACCGTGCTCTTTCACGACACCGTGCGCGCCAACATCGCATATGCGCTGCCGGGAGCAACCGACCAGGAGGTCGAGCGCGCCGCGCGCGCGGCCAACGCGCACGAGTTCATCGCGCAGCTGCCGGACGGCTATGACACGATCCTCGGCGAGCGCGCCACGCGCCTGTCCGGCGGCCAGCGGCAGCGGCTCGCGATCGCGCGCGCGATCCTGCGCGATGCGCCGATTCTGATTCTCGACGAAGCGACCTCGGCGCTGGACAGCGAGTCCGAGCGGCTGGTGCAGGAGGCGATGGAGAAGCTGTTGCGCGGCCGCACCGTGTTCGTCATCGCGCACCGCCTGTCCACGGTTCGCAATGCCGACCAGATCGTCGTGCTCCAGAACGGCCGCATCGTGCAGCGCGGCACACATGACGAGCTGCTGAGCGAGGGCGGGCTGTACCGTCACCTCTACCGGCTGCAATTCGCCGCCGAAGACGAAGCGGTGCTGCGCCCCGTATGAGCCGCGTCGCGCCCGAACGCATTCTCCTGATCCAGCTCCATCATCTCGGCGACGTCGTCCTCACCACTCCCACGATCCGCGCCGCCCGGCTCGCGTTTCCCGCCGCGCGCATCGATTTCCTGACCGGCGCACTGGGCGCGCAGGCGCTCGAGGGCAATCCGCATCTCGACCGCATCCTGGTCGAGCCGTCGCTCAGAATGCTGAAGCAGAATCATTACGACGTCGTGCTCGACATGCACTCGGTGCCGCGCACCGCGCTCTACACCTTCGCGACGCGTGCACCCGCGCGCATCGGCATTCGCGGGCGCGGGCCTCGCAATCTGGCTTACACGAGGCTGCTCGAGCGCGAAGAGCGCGCCGTCTACATGGCGCGCCAGAAGCTGCGGCTGCTCGCGGCCATCGGAGTCGCAGTCGAGAACGCGCATGCCGGGCTCGAGGTTGCGATCACGGATGCGGAACGCGCGTCGGCGCAACGCAAGCTCGCGGGACTGAGCGCGCCGATCGTCGCGGTCTCGCCGGTGGCGAAGCACCCGTTCAAGCAGTGGGGCACGGAGCGCTGGGCGCGGGTTGCGGATGCGCTCGCGCAAGACGGCGCGAGTATTCTCATCACGAGCGGCCCCGGCGAAGAGGAGCAGGCGCGCGCGGTGGCCGAACGCATGCAGCAGCCGGCGCTCTGGCAATACGGCCGCACGTCGGTGCGCGAGCTGGCCGCGCTGTACGAGCGCTGCGCCCTGTGGATCGGCAACGATGGTGGGCCCAAGCACCTCGCCACCGCCGCGCGCACGCCGACCGTCACCGTTTACCGCAAACAGCTCGGCCGCGTCTGGAGCGATGAGGGCGATGCCGCACAGGTTGCAGTCAACTCCGGTCACGAGACGCTCGACGCGATTCGAGTGGAAGCTGTAGCGGCATGCGCGTCTGCATTGTTCTGCTGACCGGCCTCGGCGACGTGGTTCACGGTCTGCCGATCGTGAACGCGCTCAAGCGCGCGCACCCCGGCGCGCACGTCACCTGGGTAGTCGAGCCGATGCCATCCGGCATCCTGCGCCCGCATCCATCGGTCGATGACGTGATCGTCTTTCACAGGAAGCAGGGCATCGGCGGCGTCCGGCAGCTGCGAAGGGAAATGCGAGGGCGGAAGTTCGACGTCGCCATCAATTTCAACATCTACTTCAAGAGCGCCTGGCCGGTGCTTTTTTCGCGCGCGCCGCGCCGGATCGGCTTCGAGCGGGGACGCGCGCGTGATGGCGTGTGGCGGTTCGCCAACGAGCACCTGCCGGCGGGACCGCGTGCGCACACGCAGGATATGTTTCTCGAGTTCCTGGATCTGCTGCGCGTGCCGCGCGAGCCGCTGCAGTGGCTGATTCCGATCACCGAGACGGAGCGGCTCGAGCAGGACGGGTTCTTCCGGCCGTTGCGCGATCGGCCGGTGATCGGCGTGGTCGGCGCGTCGGCGAATCACAACAAGGACTGGCCGGCCGAGCGCTATCCCGCGCTGGTCGATGCGCTGGTCGAGCGCTTCGACACGCACGTCCTGTTGCTGGGCGGACCGGGCGCGCGTGAGCAGGCGGTCGCGCGCGCGACGACCGAGCGTGCGCGCAACCGGCCGGTGTGGGGGCTCGGCGATTCCATCCGGCGCCTCGTCTGGCTGATCGATGGCTGCAGCCTCATCATTGCACCCGACACCGGGCCGGTTCACATCGCGCGCGCGCTCGAGGTGCCGGTCGTCGGGCTGTACGGCCACACGAATCCCTGGCGCGTCGGCCCGTATCGCAAATACGAGGATCTCTGGATCGACAAATACACGCAGCCGGGAGCGCGGCCGGACCCGAGCGCGTTCGATCCGAAGGCCGGACGCATGGCGCTGATCACGGTGGAGGAAGTGGTGGAGAAGGTAAAGTGCGGGTTGTGATCGTCGGCCGCGGCAAGCGGCTGGTGGCCGCGGAAGCCGGGTTGTACAGCGCCATGAAACGCATGGGCCACTCGGTCATCCTGCTGGACGATCGCAAGCTGCGTCAGCGCATCGGCAGCCGGGCGGGCAGCCGCTGGATACGCGTGCGCTCGTTTCTGCATCGCCCGCAACGCGTCATTTTTCTGAAGCCGCACGATGTGCAGGTCTCCGCGTTGGCAGCGATTCGTGAATACGCGCGCATCACCATGTGGTATCGTGATCTCACGCCACCGCCGGATCCCGACCTCGATCGGCTGGTCGCGCGCGCGCGCTGCGCGCACAACGTGTTTCTCACCGCAGGCGGCCAGGCCGGTGAATGGGCCGCGCGCGGTGTCCCCGATCCGACCTGGCTGCCGAACGCGGCCGATCGCGACACCGACATGCCGGTTGCGCCCGACCCGCGCTTCGCGTGCGCTGTCGCGTTCATGGGGCGAGGCGTCTGGCCGGGCGATGACACGTCACGCGCCGAGTTCCTGGTGCGACTGTCGAAACGCTTTCACGTGCGCGTCTGGGGACAGCAGTGGGATCGCTGGGCCAGGGAGCTGAACTGGGATGGCAGCGCGCCCTACGGCAAGGATTTCGCGCGCGTATGCGCGAGCGCGAAGGTGGTGCTCGACATTCAGCCGGCTCTCTGGTCCGAGGTCAAGGACGACTGGTACTCATCCAACCGAATGGTGAAGATCATGGCGGCGGGCGGACTGTGCGTGGGGCAGGGCGGTGCCGGTCTGCAGCGCCTGTTCAGGAATGATGAACATTGCGCCTGGTACCAGAGCGACGATGAAGCAGTCGCGCAGATCGAGAAGTATCTGAGCAACGACGCGCTGCGTTCGCAGGTGCGGCAGGAAGGGCGAGACCTGGTGCATCGGCATCATATGCTGGACAACCGGGTGCACAATCTGCTGACGGGCGAGCCCTACCAGAATCCGCTCGAGCAATGAGCCAACCCATCTCCGTGGTTCACGTAAGCAGTAACCGGAGCTGGGGTGGCGGCGAGAACCAGGTCCGCCTGCTCATGCGCGAGCTCGCCGCCCGCGACGTGCGCCAGCTGTGCGTCTGCCCGGCAGGCAGTCCGCTCTCCGAGCGTCTTGGCAGGCTGAACCTGCCGGTAAAGCCCATCACCTGGGCGACCAGCTCCGATCCGCGCGCGCTGTTCGCGATCGCTCGCACGATCCGTGATTTCGACATCGCACACTGCCACGACGCGGCCGCGCTCCAGCTCGCGCTGCTGCCCGCCAAACTGCGCGGCGTGCGCATGGTCGGCTCGCGCCGCGTGCGCTTCAAGACCAGCGCCCTCAAGTGGAATCGCGCGGACCGTGTGATTGCCGTCTCGCAGACCGTGCGCTCGGAATTGCTGAAGTCCGGCGTACGGCCGGAGCAGATCGTCGTCATCCACTCGGGCAGCGACCTCGAGGAAAGCCGTAGCGTCCAGCCGCTGCGGCCGTCCTTCCGCGAGCGGCTCGGCATACCAGCGGACGCGTTCGTCGCGGGCAGTGCGGCCGCATTCCACGCGCCGAAGAACCTGACGCTCATACCGGAAGCGGCCGCGCAGCTGCCCGCTGTGCACTGGCTGATCGCGGGTGATGGGCCGGAGCGCGCGCGCATCGAAGCCGCCATCGCGCAGCACGGCGTGCGTGAGCGCGTGCACCTGCTCGGCTGGCTCGAGGACGCGCGCCCGATGCTGAAGGAGCTGGACGCATACGTGTCGACATCGCTCGACGACGGTCTCGGCAACTCGATCACCGAATCGCTCGCGCTGCGCGTGCCCGTCATCGCGGCGGCCGCCGGCGGACCCGAGGAAATCATGCGCCCGATCGAAGAGCAAACCCACGCCGTTCTGTTCGAGCCACGCGCTGCGCAGGCACTCGCGCGCAAAATCAACCAGCTTCGCGACCTCGAAGTCCGTGCAGCTGTCATCGCTGCCCAGGACCAACGCTTCGCGACCTTCGCGATAGCGCGCACCGCGAGCCGGACGCTCGATCTCTACCGCGAGCTGCTGGCATCATGAGCGAAGCGCGCCGGCCGACGCTGCTGCATCGCATCGAGCACGCGCTTTTCTCCGCCGCAGTCGTGCTGTCGGCCGCACTGGGTGATCGCGTATCTTCGGCGTTCGGCGGCGCCCTCGGGCGGCTCGGCCATTTCCCTCTGCGTTTTCGACGAAAGCTCGTCGCAAAGCATCTGCGCCTCGCGTTTCCGGAGAAGAGTGATGCGTGGATCGCGAGCACCATGCGCAAATCGTACGCGCATCTCGGCCGCGAAGCCCTCGCCACCATCCGGCTGGCGCGTCTCTCGCGCGACCAGGTCATCGCGCGCACGACCGTGCACGGGCTGGCTGAATTCCGGCGCGCGCTGGAGGCCGGCAGAGGGCTCGTGCTCGCCTCGGGCCATGTCGGCAATCACGAGCTGGGCGCCGCGGCCCTGTCCGCGCGCGGCGTTCCGCTCGATCTGGTGGTGCAGCAGCAGGGCAATCCGCTGTTCGACGGCGCGCACAACGCCGCGCGCCGCCGCCTCGGCCTCGGCATCATCGACCGCTTTCAGGCGCACCGCCTGGCGATCAAGGCGCTCAGGGGCGGGCGCGCGGTCGCTTTCGCCGCGGACCAGAACGCCGGCAAGGCCGGTGTCTTCGTGCCCTTCTTCGGCCGCCTCGCGTCCACCCATCGCGGTGCGGCGCTCTTTGCGGTAAAGACGGGCGCGCCCCTCTTCCTCGGCACGTCGCTCCGGAGGGGTGCCGGCTACGAGGTCACGCTCCAGCCGGTGGACGTGGACCGGGGCGGTGATCTGGACGACGTCGTCCAACGCCTGACCGCGGCGTTCACCGCCCGTCTCGAGGAGGTCGTCCGCGCCGCGCCGGACCAGTACCTTTGGTTGCACCGGCGCTGGAAAACTCCTCCCCCGGAGGAACGCATGACGGACAAACAGGTATAGGAACCAGTGATTTATTTCTGTATTCCCGCGTACAACGAAGAGCGCACGGCAGGCGTCGTTCTGTGGAAGCTGCGCCAAGTGATGGCGGAGCTGAACCGCGACTATCAAATCATTGTAGTCGACGACGCGTCCACCGATTCCACGCCGGTTGTTCTCAGCCCCTACATCCGCGTCCTGCCGCTCACCGTGATCCGCAACGCGCAGCGGCGCGGCTACGCCGCATCGCTCGAGCTGGCGCTGCGTGAAGCGGTGCGCCGCGCGCCGTACCCGAAGCGCGATGCGATCATCGCGCTGCAGGCGGATTTCACGGAAGATCCTGACGTGGTGATGACGCTCGTCAAGCGCATCGAAGCGGGCGCCGACATCGTCGCCACCGATGCGGCGATCGAGGACAGCATGCCGCGCGCCTATCGCTGGGGACGCCGCCTGATGCGCTGGCTGCTGCGGCGCAGGGAATGGGCGATCGGCGATCCGCTCTCGGGAATGCGCGCCTATCGCGTGATCACGCTGAAGCGCGCCGTCGATGCGCGCGCCGGCGGCCGCCTCCTCAGCTGGGAGCACTGGGGCGCGAACGCCGAGCTGATCGGACTGACCGCACCGCAATCGCGTCGCTCGGATGTGATCGAGATGACGCTCAAGCATCACCGCCTCCAGCGACCGAATCGCTTCTCCTTTATGGAGCTGCTGCGCGCCGTGCGCGGCGCCGCGACCGGCAAGGCGAATGTGAGCGCGCCGCCGCTGCCGACCGACAGCGTGGTCGCGGCGCCACTGCCGCTCGCGGTCGAGTCTCGGACCGTCAAGCCGGCCGAGCGCGAGCGCGGGCGAGGGCGTGGGCGCGGGCGCGGGGAAGTTGCGGAGCGCGGGAGGCGGGACGCGGGCCGAGGTCGCGGGGAAGAACGTAAGCAGCGGACCGGCCGCGGCCCGCGACCCGCGACCCGCGGCCCGCGCCCGGAGAGAGCTCCCGCGCCCGCGCCCGCGAACGCGCCCGCGCCCGAAGCAGTCCTGATGCCCGGAGAAGCTCCGCCCGCAAAAAAGCGGCGGCGCGCGCGCA
>JBQTJO010000035.1:0-1743 GCA_052387015.1 Gemmatimonadota bacterium | reverse complement strand
GCCGGCGCTTCCTCCTCTCGAGGCCATCTGGCGTAAGCACGCCAGCACGCTCTCGGTTGTCGAAACTGAAGGCGACCACTCAACCATGCTGTCCGCGTCCAACGCAGACTCTACCGCCGCGTCTTTGATGCGCTGCTTGTCGGCGCCGTTCACGCCATGAATCGTGCGTTTCCGCATCAGTTCACATATCCCCGGGCCCGGTCGCACTTATGCTCCCCGCCATGCAATCGGACTCGCCCAAGCGTGCCGCCGATCAGGATTTCGACCCCGCGCTCGAGGCGGAGTACGTCCGGGCGCGCCTGACGGACGCGCGGCTGCTCATCTGCGGCGCGTGCCTGCTCGGTGCACTGCTCGCCGGGGCTCGTGCCATCGAGCTGATGATGGGAGGAGCGCGCCCGATGCAGCTCCTTTCGGTCGAGATCGTCGTGGCCGTGTCCCTGATCATGGCAGCCATCGCCTGGAGCCCGCTCCTGACGCGGGCGTAGCTGCCGGTGGCGCACGTGCTCGTGCCGGTGAGAAGCGTGATCGTCACGGCCGGTATTGCGGTGGCTGCAGCCCGCGGCGAGCTCGACGTGCTGATGGTGCTGCCGCTTACCGTGATCGGTCCTTTCTTCTTTCTCGGCCTGGGCTTTCGCGCCGCGCTCGTGACGGTGTCGCTGACCGGGGTCACGTTCGTAGCGGCAGTCCTGGCAGTGGATCTGCAGGTGCCGGTGGCGTTGCGCTCCGGCGTGTTTCTGTTCATCACCGCCGCGGCCTGCGCCATCGTCGCGCGCCGACTCGAGAGGTGGTCACGCGCGAGCTTCCTCGAAGCCCGAAGGATCGTGCAACTGGCCGAGCTCGACC
The DNA here is from genome assembly GCA_052387015.1 of Gemmatimonadota bacterium. Lineage (GTDB taxonomy): Bacteria > Gemmatimonadota > Gemmatimonadetes > Longimicrobiales > RSA9 > CBJLQC01. Next base: position 900 of record JBQTJO010000035.1, on the reverse strand, counting down.
CACTGACCGGCGTCAAGAACCGTCGCATCTTCGATGATCACCTGGAGCGTCTCTGGCAACGCGCGACCAGCGATGGAGGAGCGATCGCGATCCTGTTGATCGACGTCGATCACTTCAAGGCATACAACGACCGCTACGGCCATCAGGCCGGCGATCAAACGCTGCGCCGCGTCGCCCAGGTGCTCCAGCCATTCGCGCGCCGTCCAACCGACGTGTTCGCGCGTTATGGCGGAGAGGAATTCGCGGTGGTGCTCAACGACATGGACGCCGACGAAGCCCGCAGCACCGCCGAGCGCATGCGACGCGCGGTGAGCGAGCTGCACATCGAGCACCGCAGCTCCAGAGTGGCGCAGACTGTAACGATCAGCATCGGCATCGCGCTCATCGAACCGGACGTCGATCGCCGCCCGCGCGGAGCGCTGCAGCTTGCCGATCAGGCGCTCTACGAAGCGAAAGTGCGCGGCCGCAACCGCGTCGAGCTGATGGACGACGTGCAGTACAGGATGCTGGTCACGGGCGTCTTCGCCAGGCAGCCCATCGGCTGAGGCGGATTCGCCAATTGCCGTCTCGGCCGTGCGTGCGCAAATTGTCCTCCTCGCCTGCTCCGTGCCTGCGCTCGTGGGCTGCTCTGCTCTCATAGTCGCCCCTACACCCGTCGCCAACCCCGTGGAGATCTTCGTCGTCGACCACGGTCGAACGTCGAGCCTCGTGATCCCCGCGAGCGACGGTTCTGGCCAACGCGTGGAGCGCTTGGACGTGCGGCACTTCCGGGTCCGGCGGACCTGCCGAACGTGCGTGCGCGCGTGCATGCCTTCGAAGCTCGGATGGAAGAACTGTACCGGGCGCGGCGCGGCACGGAGGTCGAGAATCGCGCGTATGGCATGTCGTTCGTGCATCATC
>JBQTJO010000034.1:0-3991 GCA_052387015.1 Gemmatimonadota bacterium | reverse complement strand
GCCTCTGCCTCCGCCTCCGCCTCCGCCTCCGCCTCCGCCTCCGCCTCCGCCTCCGCCTCCGCCTCCGCCTCCGCCTCCGCCTCCGCCTCCGCCTCCCGCAGCCGACGCCAGGCGGCGGCGACCGGATTCCAGCCGACCGTCGCGACCAGGGAGCCGACCAGCATGAAGCCGAGCGCAATGACACCGCCGGTGCGGCCGAGCAGCGCCACCAGAGGCGTGGTGATGGTGCTGCCGATCCAGCCCGCGGTCTGCGGCACGAGCAGCACGGCGATCTCGGCGCCGCCGCAATCGCAGAACAGCGCGGCGGCCGCGGGCAGCAGCAGCGCGAGGCTGGCGAGCAGCGCAATCCAGTGGACCGCGCTTGCGCGCTTGAGCCAGTCGAAGCACGCGGCGCCGGCGAAGGCGAAGGCGAACGGAATGCCGAGCGCGCCTACGCCGAGGACGCCGTAGCCGCCGCGCGCGAACCAGCGGCCCAGCACGCCCATGATGTTGCCAGTCGCGAAAAAGCCCGCGACGCGCGGCAGGGCGGCGACCGGGATCAGGCTCAGTAAGGTGAAGACGGCGAGCGCCAGCAGAGTCAGGCCCAGCAGCTCGCGGCGCTTTTGATCGTTCAGCATCTGCTTCAGAGAATAACGTGACGATCGGACATGACCGGCACCACCGCGTGCCGGTCGACACTCAGACAATATGCAATGTCCTCGGTGAGTCCCGCATCAATTATCTGGCGCGCCGCGCCGGTGCGCGCTACGACGGCCGGCAGTCGGTCGTGGTAACGCCGCTCGAGCGCGGTGGCCGCCAGCGCCGCGTCGTTCATGCGGATGGCGCCGGCCCGCCTCGACCGGATGGCGGCGATCAGCGCGCCCGCGCACAGCGCATCGTCCAGCGAGAACCGGCCCTCGCGCCCGGCACACAGCAACACGATCGGCGCATCGGTCTGTGCCGCTTCCGCCGCGACCGCACTCAGGTTCGCGAACGCGGCGACCAGACAGCGATCGGCCGCGCTGCCCGCGATCAGGGCCGGCGTGCCGTTGGTCGTCGTCATGATCACGCTCTTGTCCGCGACCACCGCGGGCGTAAACTCGCGCGGCGAGTTGCCGAGATCGAAGCCGTCGATGCGGCGAGCGCGTCGTTCGCCGCACAGCAGTACCTCGTCTCGTCCTATGCTCTGAGCAATGCGTACCGCGGCTTCGATCGAAGACGTGGGCTGAACGCTGCGCGCGCCGTGCGCGAGCGCTGCCACGATAGTTGTGGTCGCGCGCAACACGTCGATCACGACCGTCACGGTTCGCGTCGGCGCGCGTTCGAGCTCGGCGGGTGTGAAGAAAACGTCGATTCTCAAGCAATCTACGCTACGGCAATCGCGCGCTCCGCCATGCGGCGCTCGACCCATTTCGTGTCGACGTCACCGGCGATGAAGTCCGGGGTCTGCAGAATCTCGAGCAGGAAGGGAATCGTGGTGTGAATGCCGTCGACGATGAAGGACTCGAGCGCCAGCCGCATGCGCGCGATCGCTTCCTCGCGCGTGTTGCCGTGCACGATGAGCTTGCCGACCAGCGAGTCGTAGAAGGGTGGCACCATATACCCGGCGTACGCGTGCGAGTCGACGCGCACGCCCGGCCCTCCGGCCGGATGGAAATTGCGGATTATGCCGGGGCTGGGCGCAAAGTTGCGCGCCGGATCTTCGGCATTGATGCGGCATTCGATCGCGTGACCGCGGAACTCGCCGAAACCCTCGGCGGGAATCGAGAGATGTTCGCCGGCCGCAACCCGGATCTGCTCTTTCACGAGATCGACGCCAGTCACCAGCTCGGTCACCGGATGCTCGACCTGGATCCGCGTGTTCATCTCCATGAAATAGAACGAGCCGTCCTGATCCAGCAGGAACTCGATGGTGCCGGCCGATGTGTACCCGATCGCTTCACAGCCGCGCATGGATGCCTCGCTCATCTTGCCGCGAATTTCGGGCGTGAGCGCGGGCGACGGCGCTTCCTCGATCAGCTTCTGATGGCGGCGCTGAATCGAGCACTCGCGTTCGCCGAGTGAAACGACGCGACCGTACTGATCGCCGACGACCTGGATTTCGATATGGCGCGGCCGAACCAGGAACTTCTCGAGATATACCGAGCCGTCGCCGAAGGCAGAGCGCGCCTCGTTCTGCGCCATGTTGAACTGACCCGCAAACGTCGCCTCGTCGTTGGCCACGCGCATGCCCTTGCCGCCACCACCTGCCGCCGCCTTGATGATGACCGGATAGCCGATCTGATGCGCGATCGCGATGGCGGTCTCTTCGTCCGTAACGGTGCCCGGACTGCCGGGCACGGTCGGCACACCGACAACGTGCATGGTCTTGCGCGCCAACGCCTGGTCGCCCATGAGGCGAATCTGCTCGGCGGCCGGTCCGATGAACGTTATATCGGAACGCTCGCAGATCTCGGCGAACTCCGCGTTTTCCGCGAGAAAGCCGTAACCCGGGTGGATCGCTTCGGCGCCGGTGACTTCGGCGGCCGCAATGATGCGCGGAATGTTGAGATAGCTGTCACGCGGCGCGGGCGGGCCGATGCAGACATCTTCATCGGCGAAGCGCACGTGCAGGGATTCGCGGTCGGCTTCACTGTAGACCGCGACCGTGCGAATGCCCAGCTCGCGGCACGCGCGAATGATGCGAAGCGCGATTTCACCGCGATTGGCGATCAGGATTTTCCGGAACATATATTAAAGGTTGCGGACCATGTTTCAGTTTTCGCGCACAGCGAACACATCGGTCTGCGCGCACACCAGCCGCGCGAACAACTGAAACGTGGTCCGCATCATCTCAGGACGGCTCGATGCGGAACAGCACCTGCCCGTACTCGACCGGATCAGAATTCTCGACCAGAATCTCGCGCACGGTGCCGTCGACTTCCGACTCGAGCTCGTTCATCAGCTTCATCGCCTCGAGAATGCAGAGTGTCTGCCCCTTCTTCACGACGCTGCCGGCTTCGACATAGGGCGGCGCTTCCGCAGCGGGCGCGCGATAAAACGTGCCGACCATTGGCGACTTCACCTCGGTCAGGTTGGGCGCCGCGGACGCGGCCGCAGGCGTGGGCGCGATGGCGGGCGCAGCGCCGGACGCCGGCAGCGCGGCTGCCGGCGCGGGCAGAACCTGCGGCACCGCGGGCGCGGGTGCGCTCACCGCCACAGGTGCTGCGGGCGGTGTTTTCGAGATGCGGATGCGCGTGCCGGCGCGATTGATCTCGAGCGAGTCGATGCTGCTGTTGTCGATGGCCTCGATCAGCCCGCGAACGAATTCCAAATCCATAGTGGATCGGCCTGCCTCGACTGCTGCTGTTGCCGGCCGCTCAGCGTCTTCGCGCCGAACGGCGCGCGGTCGCGAGGCTGATGCCATGCGTCATCTCTCCTTGATCTATGAAGCGGCCGGCGCCGATTCTGCGCGTCGCAAATAGGCGACCAGCCCTCTCAATCCCAGTAGGTAGCTATCGACCCCAAAACCCATGATAGCCCCCACCGCCTTTGGTGCCAACAGGGACTCGTGACGGAAGGGTTCGCGCGCCTGGAGGTTCGAGAGGTGAACTTCGACGAAGGGGCGGCCCACGCCGACCAGCGCATCCCGAATCGCAACACTGGTATGCGTGTATGCGCCGGCATTGACCAGAAAACCGTCAACCTGCGGCGCGACCTCCTGGATGCGGTCCACGAGGAGGCCTTCCACGTTGGACTGGAAGCTCTTGACCTCCACGCCCAGCGTTCCGGCCGCTTCTCGAATCCTCGCATCGAGGTCGGCGAGTGTGGTGGTGCCGTACACGTTCGGCTCGCGCAGCCCCAGCAGATTCAGGTTCGGCCCGTGCAGGACGGCGATCCTCACTTCTTCAGGCTCTGAAGCCAGGACCGGAACATCTCGAGGTCGTCGTCGTCCTCGCCACCCGCTTCCGATTCTGGTGACGACGTCGACTCTGCGGCTGCCGGTGGCTGCGCCGGTTGCCCGGGCTCCGCC
>JBQTJO010000033.1:0-9169 GCA_052387015.1 Gemmatimonadota bacterium | reverse complement strand
GCGTCAGCGAATGGCTGGTCGCGCTCTGCTCGCGGCCCGGTGCGACGACGTGGACGTGGCCCAGCTCACGCGCCGCATCGCTCAGCACCTGGATCCCGTGCGCCAGATAACCGTCGTCGTTGGTGACGAGTATACGCATGTACTACTGCGGTATCGGCTTGGCCGGCGTCAGCAGCTCGGTCAAGTGCTGCATTTCCGCACGCAGCAGCCCGACCATCTGCTTGTCGAGAATTCTCTTGGTCTCGATCTGCAGCTCCCCGCCCTTGCGCAGCTGCTCCATTTTCTGCTTCGCGCCTTCCACCGTGAACTTCTCTTCGTACAGCAGGTGCTTCACAAAGAGGATCAGCTTGATCTCCTTGCGCTGGTAGACACGATTGCCGGAGCGATTCTTGGATGGATTCAGCAGCGGGAACTGGGTTTCCCAGTAGCGCAGCACGTGCGGCCGCAAACCGACCAGATCGCAGACCTCACTGATCGAATAGTATTCCTTCTGAGCGACCGGCTTCGGCAACCTTTGCACCGCCTCCGCCTCCGCCTCCGCCTCCGCCTCCGCCTCCGCCTCCGGCTTCTCGTCGTTCATTTCCACAGCTCCGGCTTCGGCTCACGCAACATCAACGTTTCCACTGCCGCGCGCGCGGTGGCGCCTTCGAACAGCACCGCGTGCACCTGGGCCACGATCGGCATCTCGATGCCGGTCCTGTGCGCCAGCGCGTGCGTCGCACGCGTGGTCTCCACGCCTTCGGCCACCATGTACATGCTGCCCAGGATGTCCGCGATCGCGCGCCCCTGCCCGAGCGCGATGCCGACGCTGCGGTTGCGGCTCAGGTCACCCGTGCAGGTCAGGATCAGGTCGCCCATGCCCGCGAGTCCTGAAAATGTAAGCGGATTTGCGCCGAGTGCGACTCCCAGCCGCGTCATTTCCGCCAGGCCGCGCGTGATGAGCGCAGCCAGTGTGTTGTGGCCGAGCCCCAGACCACTCGCCATCCCCGCCGCGATCGCCATCACGTTCTTGATGGCACCGCCCAGCTCGACACCTACGACATCCGGATTGGTATACACACGGAAGTACCGCGATTGAAACAGCTCCTGCGCGCGCGCGGCCGAGTCGCTGTCATGGCTGGCCAGCGCGACCGCGGTCGGCAGCTCGCGCGCGACCTCGAGCGCGAAGCTCGGGCCCGACAGAAAGGTTGCCTGCGCGCCGGCCCGCGTGTTCAAGACATGTTGAACCACTTCGGCCATGGTCTGAAGCGTGGTGGTCTCGATGCCCTTCGAGGCGCTGACGATCAGGGCGTCTTCGCGGATCAGCGGCCCGGCCTGCTCGAGCACGGCACGCACATGCTGTGCGGGCGTTACGTTGACGACGACGTTCATACCGCGCACCGCGTCCGCCACGTCCGTCGTGGCGCGCACCTGTTTCGCGAGCGGGATGCCTTTCAGGTACTTCGGGTTTTCACCCGTTTCATTGATGGCGCGCGCGACGTCCGGCTCGTACGACCAGATGCGCACGTCGTGACCCTTTTTCGCCAGCAGATTCGCGAGCGTGGTGCCCCAGCTGCCGGCGCCCAGCACGCCGATGCGCTGGCTCACGAAGCGGCTCCCTTGCTCCGGAAACGATGCTCTTCGCCACGCAGCAGGCGGCCGATATTGGCGCGATGCGCGAAGATCACGAAGGCGGCGAGCGCGAGCGAAAGCCAGAACACGGGCGAGCTGCCGTGCAGGCCGAGAATGAGAAACGGCAGGACCGCCGCCGCCACGATGGATGCCAGCGAGACGTAGCCGGTCAGAAACACGAGCGCGGCCCAGAGCGCGATAGCCGCGCCGGCCGCCGCGGGCGCGAGCGCGAGCAGCACACCCGCGCTGGTCGCCACACCTTTGCCGCCCTTGAACCGCACGTAGACGGAGAAGACGTGGCCGACGATCGCTGCGGCGCCATACGCGAGCGCGAGCAGCGGCGCATCGACGCCGTCCCACCTCGGGAAGAAGAAAGCCGGAAAGGAGCCCTTTGCGATGTCGAGGAGGAAAACCGGCGTCGCCGCGCGCCAGCCGAGCACGCGGAATGCATTGGTCGCGCCGAGATTGCCGCTGCCGTGCGCTCTCAAATCAATGCCTTTTGCTCTCCCGACGATGTAGCTCGTGGGGATGGCGCCGGTCATATAGGCTGCCGCCAACAGAACGATTGGCATTCTACTCTGGTTGTTCTTTCTTTCTTCGCGCCTTCAAGCGGATTCGGACGGGACTGCCCATGAAGCCCCACGCATCGCGAAATCCGTTGTGCAGGTATCGAAGATAGCTCTCCGGTATCGCCTTGGGGTAGTTCGTGAAGATGACGAAGGTGGGCGGCGCGCTCTCCGCCTGTGTGGCATACAGCAGGCGGACCGGCAGTCCGCGATGGTGCGGCGGCGGCTGCCGGATCTCGAGCTCGCGCACGACGTCCATCACCTGGCGAGTCGAAACCCTGCGGTTACGCTGCTCGGCGAGCTGCAGCACGAGGTCGAGCACGCGCTGAACGCGCTGTCCGCTCAGCGCGGAAGTAAAGAGCATCGGCACCCAGCGCAGCTGCGGTGCGCGCTCCTTGAGCTGCTTCTCGAATTTCTCCGCGGTGCCGGTCTCCTTTTCGACCAGGTCCCACTTGTTCGCGACGATGATCAGGCTGGCTCCCGCGCGCCAGGCTTTCTCCGCGATGCGCAGGTCCTGCACGTGCACCTCCTCGGTCGCGTCCAGAAGCAGCACGCAGATGTCGGCGCGGTCGATCGCGCGCTCGGTGCGCAGCGAGCTGAAGTACTCGACACTCTCGTCGACTCTGGACTGGCGGCGCAGCCCTGCCGTGTCGATGAACACCAGCTGCCGTCCATGATACGTCACGGGTGTGTCGATCGCGTCGCGCGTCGTGCCCGCCACTTCGCTCACGACCAGGCGCTCCTCACCCAGCAGCTTGTTGATGAAGCTGGATTTGCCGACGTTCGGCTTGCCGATCACCGCGACCGCGAGCGCATCGCTCTCGATCTCTCCGTGCGGGACCTCCGGTAGCCGGCTCACGATGACATCGAGCAGGTCGCCCGATCCCTTGCCGCTGTGCGCGCTGACCGGTACCGGCTCGGTCAGTCCGAGCTCCCAGAAATCGAGGTGCGAGATGTCTTCGGGCAGCCGGTCCATCTTGTTGACGGCCAGCACCACCGCGCATTCGGAGGTGCGCAGCATTTCCGCAACGCGGTGATCGACGGGCGTGGGTCCCGTCTTGCCGTCGACGACGAACAGAATCACATCCGCCTCGTGAATGGCCGCATCCACCTGCCGCCGCACGGCGGCCGGCAGCAGCTCATGGGTATCCTCCTCGATGCCACCGGTGTCGATCAGGTAGAAGTTGCGCGCCGCCCACTGCGCGCGCGAAAAATTGCGATCGCGCGTGACACCGGGCTGATCTTCGACAATGGCAACGTTCTTTCCGAGAACTCGATTGAAGAGAGTGGATTTGCCTACGTTGGGCCGCCCGACCACCGCCACCGTTGGAAGACCGTGCTTCATCCGATTTCCCGGAGCGCGCTCGTGATTTCGTGGGCCGCAATCATGCGCACATGCGGAAAGCGCGTGCGCAGCTCGGCGAACGAGAAGTCATCCACGAAGACCTCGTCGTCATTGAGGGACTCGGCCGGCAGCAGCACGACGTCGAATTCATGCTGCGCCAGCCCGGCCGCAATGTCACGCCCCGCGAGCAGCCCCGCCGTGGTCACGGTCTCGCCGTAGAACCGATTCGCGACCGGCGCCAGCGAGACGCGCGCGCCGGTCTGCTCGGACAGCGGCGCGACCAGGGGACGCATGACTGCACCCATGCGAGTGCCGGTCACAATGCCGATACGCGCGCCTTCGAAACGCGGCACGCTGCCCACGCCGTCGCGAAACTCGTCGAACAGCCGGCGCACCGCGCCCACCCCGTTTTCCGTGAGCGGCCAGTCGTCATAATACGAGTCTTCCGGAACCGGCTCGCCCGCGATCAGGAACAGCTCGTCCGCCGCGTATGCCCAACCCAGGCCGCGCTCGCGCAGCGAGCGCTCGCGCGCGCCCTCGATCTGCCGCAATGCGCGCGCCGCCTCCGCGCTGGTCAGCAGCCGCACCGGCCGGTTCAGGTTGTAGCGCGTGAGGCCGACTGGCACGACCGACAGCGAAAGCACGTTCGGCCCGATCTCGTACAGATCCGCAATGGTGCGATCCAGGTGCTCGCCATCGTTCCATTCGGGACAGAGCACGATCTGCGTATGCACTTCGAGTCCGGCCGCCGCCAGCTGCCGCAGCTGCTCTACGATCTGGCCGCCGAGCGGCACTCCCAGCAGTCGCTCGCGAACCTCCGGCTCGGTGGCGTGCACGCTCACGTACAACGGCGAAAGCCGCTGATCGATGAGCCGCTGGAAACCTTTCGGCCCGAGATTGGTCAGCGTGACGTAGCTGCCGTACGTGAACGAGAGACGGAAATCGTCGTCCTTGAGATGCAGCGACCGGCGGGCGCCGTTCGGATTGCCGTCGACGAAGCAGAAGACGCACTTGTTCGCGCATTGCCGCACCGTATCCGGCGCCAGCACCAGCCCGAGCGGCTCGCCTTCGTCCTTCTCGATCTCAAAGATCGTCGGCTCACCCGCGGCGGACGCGACTTCCAGCTCCAGCACGCCGTCGCTTTCGAGGAAGCGGTAGTCGATCACATCGCGCACCAGCTCGCCGTTGATGCGCACGACGCGGCTGCCGATCTCCAGCTGGAGCTCGTCCGCAATCGTGCCCGGCAGTACCTGTGCGATCCTGACCATTCCCGCTCCCAACGAAAAAGGCGGCCCTGAGGCCGCCCGGGTTTAACCATGGAAATTTAACGGAATCGGTCACTCCGCTCAAGCTTCCGTCGCGTTTTCCTCGGTATCGCCAAAGCGGACCTCGCCGCTCGGATGCGTGTGCTCCGCGATCAGGTTGGCCGCTTCCGAGTACTCGTAGGCCGGCACCAGCACCCGCACCGGACTCAGATCACCCAGATCGACCGGCAACGCGTAATGATCCTTCTGCGACAGCACCCGCGCAGCCAGCCCCTCCGCCTCCAGATTGTCCCGGATCAGCTGTGCCTCCAGATCGTCGGACGTCGTGTACACCTGCGCCCAGCCTTCCACGATCGGAATCTCGCGATGCGCAGCGCACAGATAATGAGCGTCGCCGCCCTGGTTGCAGGCCGTGCAGAGCGCCCTCTCGCAGACAATGCACTGCCCCTTGGCCCGCCGCTCCGGGTGATTGGCGCAGGTTGCGTCCACGTACAGCTGCCCACACGCGGGACAAGCCTCCGCATCGGCCGCGATCTGCTCGCCGCAGTGCGGACAGTTCTGCTGCGCCACGTCGGACACCGCGACGGCATTGAGCCGGGCGCCGCAGGTCGGACATTCGCCGAACGACTCGGGAGCCACACTCCCGCATTCCGGACACGTGGTCATAGCGCTCCTGAAAAAAAGGACCGGCGTATTTACGTGCAAAAAAAGGGCGAGCCCTTTCAGACCCGCCCTACTCCCCTACTCCCCTACTCCCCTACAGGATCTCGTACTTCCAGCCGCCGAGCGGCTTGTCGGTCTTGAGCTCGGCCGCGAACGCGACCTGCTCCTCGACCGTCGGCGCCGTCACGGTCACTTCCTGCGTGCCGAGCACAGCGCCGTCCTTGCCGAGAAAGCTGATGACGACCTTCACCGGCTGGCCTTCCGTCGCCTTCAGATTCACCAGGTTGCCGGTCAGCTTCACCGTGCCGCCCTCATTGGTGATCTGCACGTCCATCACCTCGATCGGCAGATCGCGATGGGCCTCCATCACCTTGAGCGTCTTGTTCTTCCACTCCGCCGCCGCCTTGGCATCCACGACATCGGCCATGCCGCGGTAGGCGCGCGCCAGCAGCGCCAGCACGTTGCGGTTGTTCGGATCCAGCTCGCGCGCCTTCTCCGCCGCCGCCTGCAGCTCCTCGTAGAGCGGCTTCAGCCTGGCATCGATCGCCTTCACTTCGGCCGGCCTGGCCTGCGCGCGTGCATCCTCGAGCGCGCTCGCGACGGAGTAGATCGACTGCGCGAGGTTGTAGTAGGCATCCCGGAACGCGGGATTCTTCGCGAGCGCCTTGCGGAACGCCTCGGCCGCGCGCTCGTGCTGCTCGCCGCGGAACAGGCCCACACCGACCTGGAAGAACTCGTCATCTGTCAGGTCCTGCGCGAGCAGCTCGTTGTACGTGCGGGTCGCCTCTTCCGTCTTGCCCATGCGCGAGTAAACGACCGCCAGGTTGCTGCGCGCGACGACGTTGTCGGGGTTGCGAGCCAGGTAGTCGACATAGGCCTGCGCCGCCTCTTCATCCTTCTGCGCCGTGGCGAGAATCTGCGCGAGGTTGAAAGCCGCGGCATCCTCCCACTCGGCCCACTGCTTCTGCTCCGCCTCGTTCAGCTCGGCTCGACCGGGACCGCGCAGAACTTCCAGCGCGGTGCGGTACGCGGCCGCCGCCTTGTCGGCGTCGTTCGCCTTCGCGTACAGGTTGCCCAGGTTGAGCGCCGCCGTCGGCTTCTTCGGATACACCGCATGCGCCGCCTCGAGACTGGCGATCGCCTCCTGCAGCTTGTTCTGCTGGATCGCGGTGATGCCCGCATTAAACGATGTGATGTAGGCCTTCAAGCGCTCGTCTTCCGTCTCCTCGACGTACTCCGGCCACATCTTTTCGGCCTGGTCGAAAGCCGAATCGGCGCCGGCCGCGTGCCCCTGCGAGGCGTACACCTTGCCCAGCGTGAACCACGTCTTCGAGTTGTCCGGATCCTTCTGCACACCTTCGAGTGCCAGCTCCACCGCCTGCTGATAGAGCTTGGCCTTCTCCTCCGGATACTGATTCCGCTCAGCCCGATCCAGGTACAGCTCCGCACTGCGCGTCTGCATCGTGTTGCCCGGGCGCTGCGCGTGCGCCACGGCCGGAACCAGCAGCATCGCGACGGCAAGGATCTTCCCAAAACGGCTCATCAACGACCTCCGAATCATCCTATGTTCTTATGTGCGCGGCTTTTTTACACGGTTCAACGGCAATGGTTTCTACAATTTGTCCACAGCCTGGCGTACGGCCAGCGGGGCCAAGCCGAGCGCGCGGGCGGCCTGGAGCACATCGTCGTACTCGGGTTTCCAGCGGGTCGTGCCGTCCGGCAGAGTCACCTGTTTGCGCCGGATCCGCTGCCCTTCCCATTCGACGACGTCCTCGCCGCGCGGCAGCGCGGTGCGGCGCACGGGCCAGTAGCGGGCGCCGATGGTGGTGGTAGCGCTGAAGAGGCTCGTGAGCACGCGATCGAGGGCCGCTTCGGGCACGAGCGCCTCGAGGCGCAGCCCTGGCCGACCCTTCTTCATGGCCACGTTCACGATGACCGCATCGAGCGCGCCGTGCTCGAGCAACGCGGTCTGCGCGGCGGCCGCATATTCGGCCGCCAGATCGTCGATATCGGCCTGCACCACGTAAAGGACGGCGGCCGCGTCTTCAATTTCCGCTGCGATCAGGCGCAGGCAATTCGGGCGATCCTCGGTGTCGCGCGTGCCGGCGCCGAAACCGCTGCCCAGCACCGTGAAAACAGCCGGCGCGGCGCGGCCGTCGGTCAGCGCGCCGAGGATCGCCGCGCCGGTCGGTGTCGTGCACTCGCCGTTGAGCTGAGTGCCGGTGGTCGCGATGCCGGCGAGCAGATTCAGCGTGGCCGGCGCGGGCACGGGGAAATTGCCGTGCGCGATGTCGACCCAGCCGTGGCCCACGGCGACCGGGCGGGTGAAAAACGCCTGGAAGCCGAGCTGTTCGACGCCGGCCATGGAGCAGAGCACGTCGAGGATGGCGTCGAGCGCGCCGACCTCGTGGAAATGGACCTTCTCGATGGTCGTGCCGTGCACCTTCGCCTCGGCCGCCGCGAGTCGCTCGAATGCGTCGGACGCGCGCCGCCGGGTGAGCTCGGAAGTCTTGCTTTTTTCAATGATCTGCAGGACCTGGCTGAGGTGGCGATGCGCGTGTTCGTGCGGCAGGTCGAAGCGCAGATAGGCGCAATCGATGCCGCGGCGGCGGACCCGCTGTATGTCCACGCCGACCTCGGCCACGCCGAGATCCCGCACAAAGGAGCGCAGCCACTCCGGATCGAGACCGAGGTCGATCAGCGCAGCGATGGTCATGTCGCCGGCAATGCCGGCAAAAGGATCGAAGATCAGCGCCTTCATTGACTCTCGAGATGATCCAGGATTGTCCTTGCCAGCTTCTCCGAGAAGCCCGGCAGCGCCGCCAGCTCATCGATGGTAGCTTGCTTCAACGCACGCACGCTGCCGAAGCGCTCGAGCAGCACCCGCTGGCGCGTCGGCCCGATGCCCGGAATGTCGCCCAGCTGGCTCTTGAGCGTGCGCTTTGTGCGCAGCTTGCTGTTATAGCTGTGCGCGAATCGATGCGCTTCATTGCGCACGCGCTGGAGCAGCCGCAACCCCGCGTTCGTGCGCGGCAGGCGCAGCGGTTCCGCGCGGCCGACAAGGTAGATTTCCTCCTCCTTCTTTGCCAGCCCGATAAAGGCGACATCCGGCGCGCCGACCGCATCGGCGGCGGCGCGCGCGGCATCGAGCTGGCCTCGGCCGCCGTCGATCACCGCGAGATCCGGGATCGGCAGCTGCTCGTCAATGCGCCGCTTGAAATAGCGGCCCACCACCTCGGCCATCGAGCGAATATCATCGTTGCCCCACTCGCCCTTGATGCGGAAGCGGCGGTACTCGCCCTTCTTCGGCTCCGCGTTCACGAATACGACGCCGCTGCCCACGACCTCCGTGCCGTGCAGGTGCGAAATGTCGAAGCACACGATGACGCGCGGGACGACTTTCAGCTCGAGCGCTTCCTGCAACTCGTACAGCGTGTCATCCGCGCGGTCGCGCACGCTTTCATCGAGCACCACGCGCTCCTCGAGCAGGTGACGCGCATTCTGGCTCGCCAGCTCGATCAGGCGCAGCTTGTCACCCTTGTGCGGCACGTGCGTGCTGATCTTGCGGTCCGCTTCACTCGCGAGCAGCTCTTCGATGGTCGCGCGGTCCTCGAATTCGAGCGGGAACAGAATCTCACGCGGCAGATCACTCAGGCCGTGCTCGCCGCGTCCGAAGTAGAAGCGGGTTGCGACCGCCTCGAGCAGCGAATCATCGGTTT
>JBQTJO010000032.1:0-4797 GCA_052387015.1 Gemmatimonadota bacterium | reverse complement strand
GGAAAGCCCGAGCGGCTGGTCCTGCATGAAGTCTTCCTCGCTGATACGCCAGGAACCCGAAATCGCCGGGAAGAGCGCCCACTTGTTGCCCGCCCCGAAGCGCGATGAGCCGTCGTAGCGCAGCACGCCGGTGACGAAGTACTTGTCGTTCAGGTCGTAGTTGGCGCGCGAGAAGAACGACACGAGCCGGCTGTCCTCGCGCCAGGAGTACGGACGATCGGGAGTCGCGCCGCCACCGAGATTGTTGAAGCCGAAGGCATCGGTGAGGAATCCCTGGGAGCCGGCCATGAACTCACCGAGGCTGTAATCGTTGAACTCGTAGCCGCCGATGATCTCGACGTCGTGCACGTCGAACAAACGCTCCCGGAAGGTCAGCAGCCCCTGCAGCGTGGTCGCCGTGTTGTCGCGCTCGATCTGGCGCGCCAGGCCGTTGGTGACCGCGCCCACCGGATTGGCGCGCGGGAAGTAGATCCGGCGCGCGCCGACCGAACGGTCGATGCCGAGATTCAGCGTGCCGGTCAGGTTCGAGAACAGATCGACATCGGCCTTGACGTTGCCAAGCGTGCGAGTGGTTTCGGCGAAGTCCTGGATTTGCTCCGCGAGCGCGACCGGGTTGCGCACCGACTGCGAGCCCGAACCGAGCTCGAAGAAGACCGGCGCGCCCGTCGACGGGTCGGTCAGCGTGACTGGGCGCGTCGGATTGAAGATCGCCATGTTGACGAACACGCCGCCCTCGAAGCCGCCGCCGTTCTCGAATGCCAGGTAATCGTTATCGATGTGCGAGGAGGTGAGATTCAGGCCGAGGCGCAGGCGATCGTTCCAGCCGTTGTGCGTGGCGCTCAGACGCCCCTGCACGCGCTCGAAGCCGCTGCTGAGGGCGACGCCCTCCTGGTTCATGTAGTTGAGCGACGCGCGATAGCGCGTGCTGGCGCCGCCGCCCGAGAACGAGAGATTGTGGTTGTGTGTGGTCGCGGTGCGCGTGACCGCGTCCTCCCAGCTCGTGTTCGCGGTACCCAGATTGTTCAACCGGTCCGCGCTCATGACGCCGGCCGCAACCTGCTGCTGGATGAACTGCCGGTACTGATTGCCGTTCAGGAACTCCAGCGTCTTGGCCGGCGATGCGGTCGCGACGTAGCCGTCGTACTCGATCGCGACGCCGCCACGTGCGTTGGCGCCACCCTTCTTGGTCTCGATCAGAATCACGCCGTTGGCGCCGCGGCTGCCGTAGATGGCCGCCGCCGAAGCATCCTTCAGTACCGTGATCGAGGCGATGTCGGAGGGGTTGATCAGGTTGAGCGGGCTGCGCGGGAGCGCGGCGTTACCGCCGATACCGATACCGGACGCCTCGGTGGCGACGTTCTCGATGGCGACACCGTCGATCACATACAGCGGCTCGTTGCTCGCGCTGATCGAGGTACCGCCGCGAATGCGGATCTGCGCGCCCGCGCCCGGCTCACCATTGTTGAGCGTGACGTTGACGCCCGCCACGCGGCCCTGGATCAGCTCGTTCGCGTTCGAGATCACGCCGACGTTGGCCGCGTCGGCATCCACGGTCGCGACCGATCCGGTGATCGCCAGGCGCCGCTGCGCGCCGTAGCCGGTCGCAACCAGCGCTTCCAGCGCGACTGCTTGCGGCGTCAGCGAAAATTCGACGCTGACCGATGCGCCCGCCGTGACCGTGACGTCCTGCTGCAGCGATGAGTAGCCGATCAGGCTCGCCATCACGCGCTGACTGCCGGCGGGAATCCCGGTCAGCGCAAATCTGCCATTCGGTTCCGTCAGGGTGCCGCGCGTCGTGCCGACGATCGTGACGCTGGCTCCCGAGATGGGCTGTAGAGTGGTACCATCGACCACGCGGCCGACGACCGTGCCGGTAGGAGTTTGCGCGGCGAGCTGTGCCGCACAGAGAAACCCTCCGACAATCGCGGGGAGGAAACTGCGAACCTTCAACATACGTCTTGCCCTCCAGCAGGTGCGTGTGGAATGGTGTCCGCGCGGCCGTACACCGAGCAGGAACGAGCGGAAAAGGCGATGCTCTGCGCCAAAAAAAACCGAATGCCTGCACCACAACCAGACCACGGTTGCGGCAATGCGATATGATTACGTTACTTTTTGTCTTGGAAGGTTTAGCTGGAAACTATCATTCCTTCGGCTGGTTTGGTTGTCAAGGACCATCTGGCCTTTTTTTTGTTAACTCCACATTCTGCCGCCAAATAGGAACCGAATGCACCCGAATTCACGATCCGTTGCGCCGCGCTTCTACGTCGGCGCCCTGATTCTGCCGGCCTTGCTCGTGACGACGACGTCCGCGCCGGCTGCGTGTCCGGCGCAGGCGAAAGCGGTGCCGGCCGTGCTCGTATTTCCGCAGCCCGGGCTGGATGATCCGGCCGCGTACGAGGGCTACGCCACCCGCTTCTTTCGGGACGCGGCCGGCAATACTGTCCAGGTGTACACGAAACAGCGGGAGGGACGGCTCGTTCATCTCTGGGCGGATGCCGCGAACGAGAGCGTCGGCTTCACCGTACGCGACGCGAACGACCGGCCCGCACTGCTGTCCTGGATTGCGGACAGCGCGTGCGTCGCGGCGGCCGGCGCGGAGCGCTCGGTCGAGTACCGGCTGCGCCTGCCGGCACAGGAAAGCCGGCTCGGCCACTTCGTGCTCGGCTCGATGCGCGTGGAGCGCGATGTCCAGTATGCCGGCCGCCATCTCGAGCCATTCGCGCCGGCGTTCGTGCCGCCCGAGCTGGAGAAGCTGGTTGAAAATATCGGGAGACTGGCGGAGCCCACACGCGCGCGCCATGTGGCCGCATTGAACGCGCGTACACACGCGGAGCTGGAGCAGAGGCTGCGTCCGACTGTGCGCGTGCTGGACGATGAGACTCGATCGATCGCGCGCATCGAACAGCCGAGTCTCGATGCGGCAACGCGGCTGGTGCTCGAGCTGTCCGTGCCGGCGGGCGACGCGCGGCTGGTGCGGGCAGGCGACGTCCTGCGCGTCGAGCCGCGTTCCGGCCGCCCCGTGCCGCTGACGGTGAGGATCACGACCAGCGCGGCCGCGCTGACGCCGCTCGGGCGCGAGGCGATCTTCAATCGTGCTTTCCTGGCCTTCCACGATTCCCTGCGCACCAGCGATCCGCAGCGGTTTCGCCGGCTCGAGCGGCAGGTGCGCGGCGTCGAGCTGCTGAGCTCGCGCGAGAAGCTGATGGCGGGTCTGCCCAACTTTGCGACCTACTTCGGCCGCGACATGCTGGTCACCGCGCTACTCATGCAGCCGGTGTGGACCGGCACGATGAGCGAGCACGTGATCGCGAGCGTGCTGCGCAAGCTGTCGCCGAGCGGACAGGTGAGTCACGAAGAGGCACTCGGCGGCCAGGCCATTCGCGAGCACGCGCAGGAGTACAATGAGCTGAGGGCGGAGGCGGAGGCGGAGGCGGAGGCGGAGGCGGAGGCGGAGGCGGAGGCGGAGGCGGAGGCGGAGAAAGTACTGCGCAAGATCGCGCGGGTGCGCGAGAACTATTCGATGGTCGACGACGAGTTTCAGCTGCCGCCTCTGGTTGCAACCTATTTGAGCGATGCGCGGGTTACGGACGAGCGCAAGCGCGCGTTCCTGAATGCGAGCGAGCCGAGTGCGGGATCGGCAGCGCGTCTATCCTTGCTGCTGCGCGCCCTCGAGCTGGTCGCGAGCCTGACCGCGCCGTACGCGGAGCGGCCTGAAGCGCTGAACCTGGTGGCGTTTCCGATGCGCCCCGACGGCAGCTTCCACCCGGGCAGCTGGCGCGACAGCAACGCCGGCTACGGCGGCGGCCGCTTCGCGATGGATGTGAACGTCATCTGGGCACCGCTCGCGCTGGCATCGATCGAGACGATTCTGCGCGAGCTGCGCGAGCTGGGCTACGGCAGCGCCGCGCTGGAGCGCGCGCATCCTGGATTACGCGCGTCGGTTCTCGGAGCTTACGTGCGCGATCGCGCGGCACTCGAGCGTGCGGTCCGGGCGTGGCGCGGCACCGCTCGTCATTTCACGCTGCCCCTGTCGCCGGCGGAGATGCAGGCACGCATCGAGGCCAAGCTCGCGTCGCTGCCGGACAATGAGGCGCGCCACTGGCGCGGCGTGCTGAGTCGCAGCGCCGCACCGGCGAACGGCATTACTTTCCTGGCGCTGTCGCTGGACGCGCGCGGTGAGCCGATCGCGGTCGCGAACACCGATCTCGCCACCCGCTGGTTTCTCGAGGACATCACCGAACGCGTGATCGCCCATCCGGCCACGGCCGCGGCTGCCATCGAGGAGCTGGCGATCGTCACGCTGCCCTACCCGCGCGGGCTGCTGATCGAGGGACTCGGGCCGGTGGTCGCAAACGACGCGTATGCGACGCCGCGCGTCTGGGAGAATTTCGAGCGCGACACGTATCACTCGCCGCGCGTGGTCTGGGGTCGCGAGGTCAACCTGCTGCTGCTGGGCCTGATGCGACAGATCGGCGCGGCCTACGATGAGACGGGCAGGCTGCGCGATCCCGCGCTGGCGTCCTACGTGCGCACGCTCGAAGCCGCGCTCGACCGCACGCTCACCGCGGTCGAGGCGTCAGGTCTCAAGCACAACGAGCTGTGGAGCTATCGCATGGACGGCGACCGGCTGCAGCCGATTCGCTGGGGCAGCAGCTCGGACGTCCAATTATGGAATCTGACCAACTTGTCCGTGCAATTTCTGCTGAGTCAGAAACCGTGAGGATTGAGAAGGGGAGTAGGGGAGTAGGGGTGGAGGGGAGTAGGGGCGGCGGGGCCGTATTGATCACCCTACACCCC
>JBQTJO010000031.1:0-1526 GCA_052387015.1 Gemmatimonadota bacterium | reverse complement strand
GGTCCGAGAATCGGATCGTGAGGTCGAGCGGGATGACCGTGTCCTGGTTCGCGCTGAGCGGCACGCCCATCGGGAAACTGACGTTCGCCGCGCGTGTGCCCTCGAGCGCCAGCGATCCATCGAGTGCCAACAGCGTGATGCCCAATGGATTCGGATTCTCCACCCGGGCCCAGAGCCGGATCGTCGCACCGCCCAACGGACTCTGCGCCGAAGGCGGCGCGAGGCGCAGCTCGGCGGTCCGGGATTCCGCTGCCGAGAAGCGCGGCGCCTGCAGCACATCGCCCAATCCGAGTCCGGCGCATCCGGCCGCGCTCGTCACCAGCGCGAACGTCCACGCGCCGGCCGCCAATTTACGCACCATAGCTGTCTCCAAATCAAGCAATACCGAACGTCCACCGTAAACAGATGAATGAACCACCGCATTAATCGCACTCACGCACTCATCCCATCAGCGCGCTCGTCGCTATATTATCTGCAGTTCCTCATTACGACGGCGCCCGTCGCCTATCCCCCATCCAACGACTGCAAAGGAGCCGTATCATGCGCACGACCGGGATCGTGAAGTGGTTCAACGAGAGCAAGGGCTACGGATTCATCACGCCTGAAGGCAATGCTCAGGATTGTTTCGTTCACCACTCCCGCATCCAGGGGCAGGGCTACCGCACGTTGAATGAAGGCGAGCGCGTCGAGTTCGATCTGGTCGAAACGGACAAAGGTAAATCCGCCGAAAAGGTGGTTCGACTCGGAGGCTGAAATTAGGAGCGGGTCAGGTCTTCACTCGGATTCGAAGTGAAGGCCTGCAAATAAGGAGCGGGTCAGGTCTTCACTTTGCCGACCGTACAGCCTCACTCACGCTGACGGATTCAAAGTGAAGGCCTGCCCCGCACTTTATAGGAGGGTTGCCCGACCCACCGACCCAACCTCTCACCACCACCGCGCGAGGGCGGGCCGGGCATATGTACTTACGACGCATTTGTCGTACCCAAAATTGCTCCGCCGCACGAGCTGCCACTTCCCGCCGTGCAGCCGAAGCAATGCGGGCCAGTGACGATGGTTCGGTGCTCCAGCGCGGCGCGCGTCGCATCGAAAATCGTCCGCGGCACGCTCGCAGCTACCGGGATCTCGAGCATCTGATTGAAGTCGCAGTCGTACAGCGCGCCGTCCCAGCCGACCGACAGCGTATTCCTGCACATTACGCCGGCCGCCGCGGCCGGATTGAACGCGTTGACCAGGCGCGTCATGTACTCGACCGTCCGGCCTCTCTCCTCGAGAAATTCCAGGAAGCGGCTGATCGGCATGTTCGCGATCGTAAAGAGCTGATCGAAGTCGACGTCGTAACGCCGCTTCATCTCGTGTTTCCATAGCGCCTGCAGCTGCTGCTGGCTGCCCGGCAGATAGTTGCCGACCGGATTCATGACCAGATTGAGGAGTCGCTCGCCGCGGCCGTAGCCGAGCCGGTTCAGCTGTTGCAGGCTGCGGATCGATTCCTCGAAGACGCCGTCGCCTCGCTGCACGTCGGTCTCACG
>JBQTJO010000030.1:0-2675 GCA_052387015.1 Gemmatimonadota bacterium | reverse complement strand
GGTATGCGCGGCAGGAGATCTCGCGCACCTTTCACGGCCGAGACATTTTCGCGCCGGCCGCGGCGCACCTGGCGCTCGGCCTCCAGCTCACTGAGCTGGGCGACGTCATCACGAATCCGGTCATGATCGCGGCGCCGCCGCCGCTCGTGACCGGCAACGTCGTGCATGGAGAGGTGATCGGAGTCGATCGTTTCGGCAATCTGCTCACCAACATCAGCGCCGATATGGTGAAAGACGGTGCGGTCGTGGAATTCGTGGGTGCGGAGCTGCGCGTGGTCGCGACCTACGCGGATGCGCACGAGAGTGAAGCCGTGGCGCTCATCAATTCGGATGGCATGATGGAGATTGCGATGCGGGATGCAGACGCGGCCGACACCATGGGCGCCGGCCGCGGTTCACCTGTCACGCTGCGCTTGCTGTAGCTGTTTAACTCTCCAGCCACTTGCGGTCGGCCTCGGAGATCTCGGGCTGCTTCTTGCGGCCGCCGCCCAGCAGCCTCACGACGCCGTAGCCGATCGCGACGACGATACCGACCTTGAGGGCCAGCATGGCAAGTCCGAATGCAAGGCCGAGCAGCGAGAGCGCCACCCCGATACCCACCAGCGCGAGCACGCCAATTACCAGAAACTTGAAAATCTTGCCGATCATTTGAAGGCGCTCCTTTCGTCTCACTCGGCGCCCGGCGCGACCCACACGATGCGGATGGCGCCGAATGCAGCGTCTATGTTGAAGGAGAGGCGGTGCTTCGCCTGCTCCCAGTTCTCCGAATAATACACGTCTCCGCGCTTGACGAGCCCCTGACTGTCGAACGAGGCCAGGAAGCCGTCCTTGCGCAGCTCGACGCCGAGGCCCCGCGGCACGCGCAGCGTCAGCGAGCCGAGACCCATGTCGATGTCGACCTTCGTATTGCGCCGCCACGCGCCGTTGAAATCGAGCGTGATCTCACCGACGCCGCCCTGCACGTTGATGGCTTCACAGTTGAGGTTGCCGAGGCTCTTCGCCTCGAACTCCGCCGCGCCGATTTCCAGAGCAAGGGATGAGCACGACTCCGGATTCGGCCGGCTCACGGAGATCTCGGTTTCGCTCGCGCCCGTCGCAATGTGCGCTTCACGGATGCGCAGTCCGCCCAGTTCGATCTTGGCCTGCACGGCCCCGAACTCGAGATCGAGATCGAGCGGCACGCGCGTGCCGAGCGCAAGATCGAGCCGGCCCGACTTCATCTTGTGGCCGCGCATCGAGCCCCCCTCGACGCCGACCCTCAGCCGTCCCGCATCATAGCTGCTTACAGGCTTGAAGCTGTTCGCGTCGTAGCGCAGCGTCGTCTTGTACAGCGCGTTCGCAGCGCCCGGCTGCACGAGCAGGCGTCCGGCGCCGTACTCGACCGAGACTTTCAGCGCATTCTCGCCGTTGTACTGGCGCGTGTTCGTGACGGTCCGCCAATCCTGCCCGGCCGCCGGCCGCGCCGTACTGGCGGCCAGCACGAGGCCGATCGCGATCGCAATTCCGCTTCTAGACACCGGCGCCCTCCGTGTACGCGCTCGAGGCGAGCGTGTCGGCGCCGGCCGGTCGCGAGCCGCCGCGCGAGAGCAGCACCGCGCCGAAGCCGATGAGTGCGGCTGAAATCGTGACCAGCACGCCGAACACATTGAGCAGCGCATTCAGCCAGCCTAGCCACGGCCCCGCCATCGCGATCACGTTCGCCGCGACGAAGAACGCGGAGAACAGCACCAGTCCGGTCGCCATGAAGTAGTACGAGTTCGCGCGATTGAACCATTCGTTGCCGTTGTAGTGCCGCTCGGCCCAGCGTTCGCCGGCGGCATGTGCCACGCCCAGCAAGCCGAGCAGTCCGGCCAGCAGCGTCGCGACCGGGAAGAGCGGGATCCAGACCAGCAGCGCTGGAATCCCGACGATCGAGATCGCCAGCGCGATAATGCCGAGCACGAACACCGGAACCAGTAGGAACGAGCCCGCCAGTCCGACCAGGAAGGAGCGGCCGGCGCCTTCGCGCACGGTGTCCGCCACGCCTTCGATGTATTTGCGACCGCCGAACATCACGACCACGAAGCCGATGCCGAACAGCACGGCATAGGTAATCAACAGCGCAAAGATGCCGGTGATGCCGCGCACGATGTGACGCACCGGCGCGAACATGTCGGGGCCGGGTCGCCGGTGTTCGGTCGACGTCGCGTCATCCCGCGCGTCGTGCAGCTGCTCCTCGAGCTGCTGAATGCGGGTCTCCAGTTTGACCACGCTGTCGTTCATGCCGGGCGGCACGGGCGCGGCCGGCGGCAGCTGTCCGAGCAGCGCGGCTTCGAGCGTCGCGTCCAGATCGGCGCCCCGCGCATTCGGCGACTGCCAATCGCGCAGAATGCCGCCGAGCTGACTGGTCTCCACTTCCATTGCACGATTCAGCAGCTCGCGCCAGGAGCGATCCAGCTCGCCGCCGCGTTCGACGCCGAGCGTGAGTATCTGATCCCCGGAGCTGGTCGTGCTCCGCTGCAGCGAAGCGTCGGCAGGCGCCGCGGTCGTCGTCGCCAGCGTGAGCTTGCGACCATCTTCGAGCTCGAGTTTGATTTCCGCCCGCTCGCGCGAAACCGCGATCTCGCTCGAGATGATGCGGCTCGCCGGTTGCTGCGCGGCCAGTGCCGTCGGCGCGAGCGCAAGCGCCAGGATGA
>JBQTJO010000029.1:0-9343 GCA_052387015.1 Gemmatimonadota bacterium | reverse complement strand
GGCCGATGAAGCTGCGCCTCGCGTTCGCCGCGTTGCTCGCTGTCACGCACGCCGCCGTGGCGCAGACGGTCCAGACGCGCGTGTCGCCGGACGCCAACTCGATGCGCACGATCGCGCGGAACGGATCACCCACGCGGATGGTGTCCGGCGACACGCGCGTCTGGACCGTCTGCGCCACGGCGGCGTGCGTGACAGCGAGCAACGCGGCGAACGCGAGGCGCAGCTTCATCGGCCGCGCCTTTCGCGCTTGCGGAAGAAAGCGAGCAGCGGCCCGACGAACGAGCCAGTGGTCGACACTTCGATCTCGTCGACCGCATTGCGCCGGAAGCTGCGGCGCAGCGCGTTGCGCTCCTGCGTGATGAATGCGTGATAGCGCGAGCGCAGCTCGGCGCGACCCGTGTCAACCGCGAATTCTTCACCCGTTTCGGGGTCGCGCAGGACGAGCAGGCCGAGATCGGGCACGGCGCGCTCGGCATCGTCGCGGATGCTGACCGCGACGACATCGTGCCTCCTGCCGACCAGCTTGAGCGAGCGCTCGAAGCGCGCGTAGGCGGCCGATTCGGCGCCCTCGTCGGGCGGCACGACCAACGCGAAATCACTGAGCACGAACACGACCGCGCGATGGCCGAGCAGGCGGCCCGTGTAATCGAGCGCGGCCGCGATGTCGGTGCCCTTCCCCTGCGGCTGATAGGCGAGCACATCCCGGATGATGCGCAGCACGTGACGCTTGCCCTTCTTGGGCGGCACCACGTGCTCGATTTGGTCGGTGAAGATCAGCAGACCGACCCGGTCGTTGTTGCGAACCGCCGAAAGCGCGAGCACGGCCGCGATTTCCGCCGCGCGTTCCGCCTTGAAGCGCTCGTGCGTGCCGAATTGCTCCGAACCCGACAGATCGACCAGCAGCATGACCGTGAGCTCGCGCTCTTCAACGTGCTTCTTTACGTACGGATGGCCGATGCGCGCCGTGACGTTCCAGTCGATGTTGCGCACGTCGTCGCCGGGCTCGTACTCGCGCACCTCGGCGAACTCCATGCCCTGGCCACGAAAGACCGACTGGTAATCGCCGCTGAAAATGGAATTGACCAGGCCGCGCGTGCGCAGCTCGATTTGCTTGACTTGCCGCAGCACGTCGCGCGGCACCGTACCGAGCTTCTGAGAGCGCTCGCTGCGCATACGCACCTAGGGGACGTCGACGGCTTCGAAGATGCGCGCGATGATGTGGTCGGCCGTGACTTCTTCGGCCTCCGCCTCGAAGCTGGTGATGATGCGGTGGCGCAGCACATCGGGTGCAATGGCCTTCACGTCATCGGGCAGCACGTAGCCGCGGCCGCGCAGGAACGCGTTCGCGCGCGCACACAGCGAGAGGTAGATGGTCGCGCGCGGCGAGGCGCCGTACTCGATCAGCGAGCTGAGATTGCCGAGGCCAAACACGCCCGGATCGCGGGTCGCATGCACGATGTCGACGATGTAATCCGCGATCTTGTCGTCCATGTACAGATCGACAATGGCCTGGCGCGCGGCGAAGATCTCGGCGGGCGCCGCCACGCGCTCGAGCGCGACCGGCTCCTTGCCGGCCATGCGCCGCATGATCTCCGTCTCGGTCGCGCGATCCGGATAGCCGACCCGCAGCTTGAGCATGAAACGGTCGACCTGCGCCTCGGGCAGCGGATACGTGCCTTCCTGCTCGATCGGGTTCTGGGTCGCGAGCACCAGGAACGGACTGGGCAGCGGGTAGGTTTCACCGCCGAGCGTGACCTGATGCTCCTGCATGCCCTCGAGCAGCGCGGACTGGACCTTGGGCGGCGCGCGATTGATCTCATCGGCCAGCAGAACGTTGGCGAAGATCGGACCTTTGCGCACCGAGAACTCGCCGGTGCGCTGATCGTAGATCATGGTGCCGACCACGTCCGCCGGCAGCAGGTCGGGCGTGAACTGGATGCGCTCGAAGCTGACGTCGATGGTCTCAGCCAGCGATCGCACCGTCAGTGTCTTGGCCAGGCCGGGTACACCCTCGAGCAGCACGTGGCCGCCGGTCAGCAGGCCGATCAGCAGCCGCTCGATCATCTCATCCTGGCCGACTATGCGCTTGTGCAGCTCGTGCGTGATACGGTCAGCCAGCTCCCGGCCTGTCGCAACTGTGCTCATGCGTCCTTTTTATCGCTTCTTGCGTTCGCCGCGGTCCTCTTTCCGGAAAATCCAGGCCGCCATCCGCCCGGGGCGCAGCTGATAGCGGCGCGAGCCCGGCTCGACATCACGGCGCGAGCCGTGATCGGCGCCGCCGTCCGGCTCGATCTCGCGCAGCATCGCCGTCGCCCGCTGCACCCACTTACGCCAGTTGGCCACACGAAGATCCACCCAGCCATTCTCGACCAGCCTGGGGTCGGTCGGCGATTGCCCGGCGGCCGGCGCGACCTTCACTTCGACTCCTCGCAGCATACGCGAATCGGGCAGCACAATGGGAAGACCGATCGACAGTGCACGCACGCGCAGGTCGTCATCACGATCGATCAGCGCGACCGCCTGCTCCGCGATGCGCGCCGGGTCGGCGGCGGCGAGCGTGGCGAGGTCGGGAAACAGACGCCCGAGAATCGCGGCCTCGAACAGCAGCTTCGAAAGGCGAGGCGGCCCGAGCATCTCGTACGCGACCGATTCCACCGCGTGCGCCTTCTCGAGATCGGCCATGCGCTCCATCGCGACTTCGCGCAGCACACCCGCGCGGTAGGTCGGACCGGAGGTCGCGGAATCGATGGCGGCCACCACGTCGTGCCCGCTCGGGTGGCCGGTGATCTCGCGAATGACGTCGGCGGCGATTTCTTCGGGCGTGATGTATTCCATCAGCCCGAGCGCCGTCAGCGTCTCGAATTCTCCCAGACTGAAGAAGCCGTTTTCGCCGGCGTCGATGAAAACGCCTTTCAGCTCGCTGCCGGTCGGCCTGAAATTGCGGACGCCCGGCGCGAACGACTCCTCGATCGACAGAGGCTGCGCGCAATCGATGCATTCGATCGGCCGGCCGCGGCGATGAATGGTGCCGTGCGTGATGCGCTTCCAGCTGATCGCGGCGGTAGGCTTGATCTCCTTCACGGCGGGTGCATCGGGCGTGCGCGCCATCAGATACAGCAGCAGTGTGTGCGCGCCCGCCACGCCGGACTTGGCGAGCAGCATGCGGCTGGGCCGCTCCTCCGAGTGCGTGAACGGAATGTTCAACCCCATGCCGCCGGTGCCGGAGGTGCCGATCTTGATGTAGAGCTTGGTGCCAACGCGCCGCATGCCCTCGAGCGCGATCTGCACGTGCCGGATCAGCTGCGGCAGATAGAGCGTCGCGAGCAGCGACTCGACCGCTTCGCCCGGCACGGAGCCGGTGATCGCCTGCGCGCGAATGGCGGTCGCGGCGTCGAAGATGTTCTGATAGGCGAATGCCGTGGCGGTGTTCACGGAGTCGACCACGATGTCGGGCTGCCACTTGAGCAGCAGCCGCCCGAGCGTCGAGCGTTTGACGACGTCGTTCGTCAGCTCACCGAACAAATCGTCGATCAGGTCCCCGCGCGCACCGGCATCCTCGAGGATCTCACGCCGGGATCTGTCTTTCAGCGTGTGCGGGACGAAGATGTCGCCCCATTCCGCTTCGACCTGCGTGGCCGAATCGAAGACGCCCTCGGCGCGCAGCTCGGCGATCGCCTTCTCTGCCTCCTCGCGCGTCAATCCCGTAATCACGACCAGGGCGGGATTGTGCGCGGCCATCTCGCGCACTACCGCCATGCCACACAATCCCGAGCCACCCAGCAGCAGGACCTTGCGTCCTCTTATTTCCATTCGCGATTCCCGGTTAGCGGAGCCTCAGCTGCTCCGCTTCGGACAGCAGCCGCCATTTGCCGGACGGCAGATTGCCCAGCTCGATCGGTCCGTAACGCGTGCGCCGAAGCCGCCGCACCGGCCGTCCAACCGCGCTCAGCATGCGCCGCACCTCGCGCTTGCGCCCTTCGCGCAGGATGAGACGAAGGCGCGATGCGCCTACCTTGCTCGCGGGCAGCCGCTCGACCGACTCGGCTCTGGCAACACCGTCTTCCAATTCGACGCCGCGCAGCAGACGCTCCACTGTTTCGCGCGCAACGTCGCCCTTCACCAATACCTCGTAAACGCGTGAGACGCCGAAGCTCGGGTGCAGCAGCCGATGCGCCTGGTCGCCCGCGTTGGTCAGCAACATCAGACCTTCGCTGTCGACATCCAGACGGCCTACGTAGAAGAGCGAGTGCAGCGACTCGGGCAGCAGATCGTAGATGGTCGGCCGGCCCTGCGGATCGTCGCGCGTGCTGACGTAGCCGCGCGGCTTGTGCAGCGCGACCCAGACGGGCTGTGCGCTCTCGATGTTCCTGCCGTCGACCGTGATCGCGTCAGTCGCCGGATCGACCTTGGTGCCGAGCTCCGTCACGACCTGCCCGTTGACCGAGACGCGGCCCGCCTCGATCAACTCCTCCGCTTTGCGCCGTGAGGCGACGCCGGCGTTAGCCAGAAACTTCTGCAGGCGGACTCGACTCATCCGTTGCCTCCGCCTCCGCGTCCGCCTCCGCCTCCGCTTCCGCCTCCGCCTCCGCCTCCGGCAGCTGCCGCAATCTCAAGATGACCGGCAGCTCCTCCGGCCGCGGCAGATCCTCGAGCGAATTGAAGGCGAAGTGATCGAGGAACTTGGCGGTCGTGCCGTAGAGCATTGGCCGGCCCAGACCTTCACTGCGCCCGACCACATCGATGAGGCCGCGATCCTGGAGCGTCTTGAGCACGCCGCTCGAGCCGACGCCGCGGATTTCCTCGATCTCGTTGCGGCCGATCGGCTGACGGTAGGCGATGACGGCCAGCACTTCCAGCGCGGGATTCGACAGCCGCGTCTGCTGCGGCACCGTGTCGTAGCGCTCCAGGTAAGGCGCAAAGTCGGGGCGCGTCAGCAGCTGATAGCCGCCCGCGATCTCGTAGATCTGCCACGCGCGCGCCTGCGCATCGTATTCCTCGCGCAATTGCTGCACGACCGCTTCCACGGTGTCTTCATCAAGGCGCTCATCCACGCGCGCGATGTCGCCGGCGCTCAGCGGCGCATCGCTCGCGAACAGCAGCGCTTCAACGATCTGCGTCAGTCTCATGATCCGGTGCAGCTTCCTTCCTTCGGTATAGCCATAGTGTCTCGAACGGCTCGCTCTGCTTCAGCTCGACCTGGTGCCGCTTCGACAGCTCGAGCCCGGCCATGAACGTGACCACGGCGTGCAGCTTGTCCGCGAAGGGCGCGACCAGGCGCCCGAAATCGATGCGTGTAACGCGGCCGAGCGTCTGCACGATGAGCGCGAGCTTTTCCTCCAGCGGCACCGCGCGCGCGGCGACGCGATGGTCGGTCGGCGGTCGATAACGTTCGCCGACATTGAGTGCGGCGGCGAACACCTCATCCCACGTCGTCTCGAGTGGGCCATGGACGATCTGCGGCTTCGGGCGCGGCGGCACGTAGCCGCGACCGTAGTGACGGATGCGCTCCAGCTCCATCTCCGCCAGCCGGATGGCGACTTCGCGGAAATGCTCGTACTCGAGCAGCCGCTTCACCAGCTCCGCGCGCGGGTCCTCCAGCTCGCCGCTCTCGCTCGCCTGGCGCGGCAACAGCAGCTGCGCCTTGATGCGAATGAGTGTGGCCGCCAGCTCCAGGAACTCGCCGGCATGGTCGAGCCCCCACGCTTCGACGCCGCGGATCGCGGCCAGGAACTGGGCCGTGATCTGCGCGATCGGAATGTCGAAGATGTCGATGTCCTGCTCGCGAATCAGATGCAGCAGCAGATCGAGCGGGCCATGAAAGCGGTCCAGCTCGACAATGAATCCGCCTTCGGCTTCAGCGACCGGCGTCATTACGTCCACAGCGCGACGAACCTCATCGACAAGTCATAGAGAACGAATGCCGGCATGAGCAGCACGTTGAAGATCGGGCGCAGCACGAAAATGAAGAGCAGCAGGATCAGCATGCCGTACTGGTACAGCCCGCGATAGGCGAGGCCGAGCTTCGGCGGCAGGAGATGATAGAGCACGTGCGAGCCGTCGAGCGGCGGAATCGGAATCAGGTTGAAAAAGGCCAGCACCAGATTGATCAGCACCGCCTGCTGCGCCATCTGCAGCAGCAGCTGGATGGTGGGCGCCGCCACGGGCAGCGCCCTGCCTATGTGGATCAGCAGGATCAGCAGGACGGTCGCGATCGCGGCCAGCCCGATGTTCGTGACGATGCCCGCCAGCGAGACCAGGATGTCGCCGCGTTTGTAGTTCCGGTAATTGCGCGGGTTGACCGGCACCGGCTTGGCCCAGCCGATCAGGAAGGGCGCGCGCAGCACGATCAGCATGACCGGCAGAATGATGCTGCCGAACAGGTCAATGTGCGGAATCGGGTTCAGAGTCAGCCGCCCGAGCATGTACGCGGTGTCGTCGCCCTGCCGGCGGGCCATCCATCCGTGTGCGTATTCGTGCAGGACTACCGAGAACAGCAGGACCGGCAGAAACAGAATGAGATCCTGGACTTGCATGGCGGCGAAAGCTAGGTCCAACTCCTTTGGTTAGCCATACTTGACCTCACTGCCGGGCAGCGGGCGAGGGTTGCGCGCCCAGGCCCGGTCGGGGGCGCGGGCATGTCCTCGGGATTGTGCACGTCTATGCGGGCGGCCCTCGCACGCGCCCAAGGACGCGCCCAATACCGGGCCCGTGCCCGCGACCCTAAGCCGCACCCCGCGTGCGATTGACAGAAGTGCTGTATCCGGATAGCTTTGGAGGCTATCGTTTCAGCAGTTCGCAAACCAGGAAAGACGCAAGTGGCGAATACACGCAGCGCGGAAAAGCGGAACCGGCAGGATCAGAAGCGGAATCTTCACAATCGGGCGCAGCGCTCCCGTCTCAGAACGGCGATCAAGAGGGTCGCGACCGAGACGGATGCGACCAGGGCCGCCGAGGCCTACAAGGAGACGGCCGCACTGCTGGACCGGCTGGCAAGCCGGCGCGCGATTCACCCGAACAAGGCCGCGCGCAAGAAGTCGCAGCTCGCGAGACAGGTCAAAAAGCTGGCCGAGCAGGCGTGATCGAATAAGGGCGCCGAGAATGGCGCCCTTTTTGTTGGCTCCCCTCTTTATCTACCGCAGAGATCGCAGGCTGCGCAGAGCGCGTACCTTCAACGCGGCTCATGACATTCCCAATCTCACGGTAGAGTAGGGACCAGCATTGGTGCTGGTCCCCCCTCATCAAACCGGACATGCAGATTTCCCGCATCCGGCTTTCCCGACAGGTTCATCCTCGCAGCTATCGAGGAGTTGAGCGCAAAGTCACAGCAATTCCAGACCGAGATGCCGCGTTAGGAATTGGTAGTAGATCAGACCGGCCGGTGGACGGCAGGCGCGCTGGCTCCGACGGTTCAGGTGAATCACAAGACGATGAACAGTATACGCGTTCACGGATCGATGCGCCCACCGAGGAAAGCCAAAGCTGAAGTAGTTGCCCCAGCCGCGTAACTGGCGGTTCACAGTCTCGACCAGTTCCCGCACCGGCACAT
This sequence comes from Gemmatimonadota bacterium, assembly GCA_052387015.1. Taxonomy (GTDB): domain Bacteria; phylum Gemmatimonadota; class Gemmatimonadetes; order Longimicrobiales; family RSA9; genus CBJLQC01. The sequence continues at coordinate 1,797 of JBQTJO010000029.1, read as the reverse complement.
GACAGCGCCGATGATCGGTGGCTTCCCGAAGTTTGGATTTGCGGTAGGCAACAGCCTTTGCTGACGGTGATGCGGTCAGAAATCGCCGCGTTCGATCAGCATGGCCCCACTCATACCGAAAAGTATAGCCGAGGAAATCCAGACTCTCCTCACTCGCCGGTCCGAGTTTGATCACTCGCGTCTTCTTGCGATTGATCGTGAGTGTAAGCCATCCCTCCACAGTTCGCTCCACCCACTCTGGGATGCGATGGCCGATGTAGCGTGCCATGATCACAAAGTCGTCGGCGTAGCGCACGAGGCGAGCGTTTGCCCATTGCCCCGGACCACTACGGTGAAACTGTACATCAAACCAGTGGAGGTAAAGGTTGGCGAGCAGGGGCGAGATCACTCCGCCCTGCGGTGTGCCACTCCTTGGCCGGCTGATCTTCGGCCGGCCATCTTCGTCACGTTCCTCAACAGGTGCTTTCAGCCACTGCCGAATCAGGCTCAGAACCGAGCGGTCCGCCACCCGACGCTCGACGCACTTCATCAGCTTGTCGTGCGGAATCGTGTCAAAGTAGGCTTGTAGATCCGCGTCATACACTGCCGTGTACCCCTGCCGCAGATTGCGGTCGATCTGTTCTAATGCATCGTGAGCAGAACGGCCCGGACGGTAACCATGTGAGCAATCCTGAAAATCAGCTTCGAAGATCGGCTCCAGAATGAGGAGCGCCGCTGTTTGCACCACGCGGTCTCTGACCGTGGGGATGCCCAGTGGCCTCTGGCCTCCATCCGGTTTCGGGATGTACACACGTCGCACCGCTCGAGGCTTATACGTCTTTGTTTGCAGTTCCTGCTGCAAGCTGGCCAGCAGCTCCTTGCATCCGCCCGGCGTGGCTTCGATCTCTGCGATCGTCACCCCGTCCACTCCCGGCGCGCCTTCGTTACGGGCCACCGCTTGCCAGGCTGCCTCAAGCACGTCGAGCCGATAAATCCGGTCATACAACGTGTAAAACCGGAATCTCGGCTCCCGCTTCGCTTTCAGATAGAGCTTCTGTCTCAGCGTGAAGAGTTTCTCGGGCAGTCCTTTATCATTGACCACGAATGCCTCCGATAATTCCTGCTCAGCTCCCGTTATGGCACGTTCGTGCAAGCGGCTCTCCACGTTTCTGACTCCGCATCCTGTCGGCAGGGGCCCTTCGTTCCACAGCAGTTTCGCTGTCTCTTCACTACTACGACCCCTTCCGACTTCCGGCCGTGCAGCACACACCAGTTATTGATTCCTGGTAGCGCTTCGGGGCACGACCCCGGCACGCCGGATCTCTCAGGTTCCTCAATCTCTCTCTCGGTACGCGCTGCTCCCAACCACCCCGGTGAGCCGGACGACTGCTCATGCCTGTGTCTTCATCGCCCGTGCTGGCTTCACCACCTTTGGAAGGCTGGCCGCTCACATTGTAGTGTTTCGAGGCCGAATCGGATTCGCTTTCGCTGCGGCTCGCACCGTACACCTCGCAGGGCTTCGTCAATCAGAGTCACCTCGGCTGCCGCCTGCTCGGCTACACGTTTCACAGGCATTTCACATGGTGAGCTCCTTTCAGCTCACAAGAGAGATTAGGTTTATCCTGACGCACCAAAGGTCTCAAAGGCCGCAGAGGATCGTAATGTCAAATCAAGCGCACCTTTGTGAAAATTTGTGAACTTTGCGTGAAAATTACCCGATGAGCTAGTGTCCCGTCCCGTAACTTCCTTGGCATTCGAGGGCCGCTGCATCCCGCATCGCTGCGTTGCTCCTCCTCGAAATAACGCTGCTATGCCTTC
>JBQTJO010000028.1:0-2878 GCA_052387015.1 Gemmatimonadota bacterium | reverse complement strand
GGCTATCAGCCCGCCGAGTGCGGGCACCAGCAGCGTTGCGATGACGTGCATTCGAGCCGGGATGTTCGCTGACGCGCCGGCACCGACCGCGCCGAAGAGACGCAGCAGCGTTTCGAATACAAAGACGCTGAGACCGGCGCCCGACCCAACCATGATGCCTGCGATTACCAACTGCTGGTGCAGAGGTAGCAGGGCAAACAAACTCGTGATGCGGCGCCAATACTCAGCCGCGCGCGTCGCGAGGCTGGTATTCATAACTCGCTTCCGAATATACGGCTGGAATAGCGCGCGCGGCGAGCGGCCTCAGCGCTTCGCATCATGAGATCCGGCCATCACGGCCGTGTTGACATGTGCACAACATGTTTACATGTTGGAAAAATGTCCAAAATGATCCAGCTCAGGAACGTGCCGGACGAGTTGCACCGCAGGCTGAAGGCGCGTGCCGCGCAGAACGGACAAACGTTGTCGGATTTCCTGATCGGCGAGATCAAGGCCATCGCGGAGCGGCCGACACCGGCGGAGATCCGCTACCGGCTTTCCCAGCGCAGTCCGCTCGCCGTCCGCGAGTCGGCGGTGCGCGCGGTCCGTGCCGAGCGGGACGCGCGTTGATCGTCGTCGATGCTTCGGCCATAGTGGAGGTGCTGCTTCAGCTCACCGCCGCCGAATCCTTGATGGGCCGGCTATTCGATTCGGGAGAAACGCTGCACGGGCCGCAGCTTCTCGATGTCGAGGTGACGCAGGTCGTGCGCCGCTACTGGCTGCGCGGTGAGCTCACGGCAATACGCGCCGGCGAAGCTATTCAGGATCTCGCCGATTTGCCGGTCACGCGCTACGCACACGACTCCCTGCTCACGCGAATCTGGCAACTCAGAAACAATCTGACCGCCTATGATGCCGCTTACGTCGCGCTTGCCGAAGCGCTTGGTGCGCCGCTCATTACGCGGGATGCCTCGCTCGGCAAGGTGCGCGGCATCCGGGCCCAAGTCGAGGTTTTCTAGCGACGCGTTCCACGTTCTCTTCCGAACGGGAGCTACACGTGGGTGGTGAGCGGCAGGCTGAAGTAGAACGTGCTGCCTTCGCCCAACGCGCTTTCCGCCCACACGCGCCCGCCATGCGCCTTCGTGATGGCCTGCACGATCGAGAGGCCGAGGCCATGGCCGACCTTGCCGGCCTTCCTGGCCTGGAAATATCGATCGAAAATATGCGGCAGGTCGTCCGCGGAGATGCCCGGCCCCCGGTCGTGGATGCTGACGACTACTTCCCATTCGTTCTGTGCCGTGTTCACGACCACCGATCCTCCGGCCGGACTGAACTTCACCGCGTTTCCGAGCAGGTTCGAGAGTACCTGCAGGATCCGGTCGCGGTCCGCTTCGACGCGCGGGACCTCGCGCGCGATTTCACGCGCGATACGCACGCTCTTTTCGTCGATCATCGGCCGCAGCGCCTGAATCGATTCGTCGATCAGTTGGTCGATATCGAGCTTCTCGAAGTGGAGTGCGAGCTTACCGGCCTCGGCCTTCTGAATATCGAGTAAGTCGCGGATCAGGCCTTGCGCCTGTTCGATCGCCTCACGAATGCCTGCGACCTGCTTGAAATCCGGATCTTCCGGATCGATGCGCTTCAGCAGTACGGCGGTCGCAATGCGGATGGCGGCGAGCGGGTTGCCGAGATCGTGCGAGACGAAGGAAAGCACGTCGTCGCGTGCGGCGACCGCGCGTTGCGCTTCCTCGTACAGCCTGCGATACGTTTCCTCGCGCTGCTTGCGCTCGCTCACATCCCGCAGCACGACCGTGAAAATGCGCTGGTCGCCGACCGTCAGCTTCGAGATCGACGCCTCGGCCGGAAACTCCTCGCCATTGCGACGCAGTCCCGAAATCTCGCGGCGCTCACCCATCCGGCGCGCGTCCACCGGAGATGCCGCGAAATTTCGGATCTGCTGCGGGTGACTGGCACGGAAGCGCTCGGGAATCAAGACGTCCAGCGTATCGCCGATCATCTCCGACGCACTCCATCCGAAAATCTCCTCGGCACCGCTGTTGAAATGGATGATGCGCTGATCCGCGTCGATCGAGATGATCGCGTCCGCCGAGATGTTGACGATGCCGGCGAACTTGGCCTCCGATACGCGCAGCGCGTCTTCCGCGATCTTCTTGTCGGTGATGTCCTGCAGCAGCACCGTCACGCCGCCCGGCGCCGGGTAGCTCCGCACCGCGTGCCACTTCTGCTGCGGCGGCGAGTACACCTCCACCTGCGCCGGCCGCGCGTCCTCCAGCGTGTGCGCGATGATGCCGGCCAGCGTGGCCGTTTCGTGCGAGTGCGTGAAGTCCGTTATGCGCCGCCCCGCCAGCCGGTCGGGCGGCTCACCAAACACCGCCGCTCCGGCCACGTTCGCGTACAGAAACGTGCCCTGCCGGTCCAATGCGATCAGCCCCTCATCTATGGCTTCGAAGATCCGTTCCCACAGCAGCGGCATAGGCGTGTAGTCCAATCCCCGACAAAAACAAAAAATCCACTGACAGACACTGCGATTGTGGACAGCATATTAGAAGGCGTATGGGAACCGGGAAATGGAAGGGCGCGAGTGCCGTCCTGAGAGTGCCGATCTTCTATAAGGTCATTCTGGCCAACTCGGCCATGGCCTTCGTCGTGATCGCGACGCTCCTCACGCTGCGCGACCAGCTGTTGACGGCCGGCGTGATCGTCGTCGCGTGCGGCGTGATCAACGCGCTGCTCGTGCGCGCCGCCCTGACCGTGGATACGCTGCGGCAGCAGCAGCGCGAGCTGTTCGCGTGGAGTCTGAACCGGACGGAAGCAGAGCGCAGCCGCGTGGCCCGTGAGCTTCAGGACGGCGCCGCCCAGAGGTTGGCGGCGCTGGCGT
>JBQTJO010000027.1:0-8245 GCA_052387015.1 Gemmatimonadota bacterium | reverse complement strand
CGGGTCGGCGTGCTGGTGCAGTTGCGATGAGAGAGATAAGAGCGATGGGAGCGATGGGAGTGATGGGAGCGATGGGAGCGATGGGAGCGATGGGAGCGATGAGAGCGATGAGAGCGTTCTACAGTCGCTCAACTCGCTCTATTATAATCGCTCTAATCGCTCTAATCGCTCTAATCGCTCTAATCGCTCTAAGCGCTCTAATCGCTCTCAGCGCGCAGAACTTTATCAATTTCTGCTGCCTGCGCCTCCGCGTCCGCCTCGCCGATCTCCATCAGGCGCGTCAGGTATTCCTTCTGAAACATCAGCATTGAGAGCACATCCGGGCTGCGCGTCTCACGCGTGCCGAGTCCGCGCGTCATGAACTTGAAAGCGGGCGGCAGCCTGGGCTCGTACTCCGCGACCAGTCTGCCGAGATCGCGCGAAGGCCGCAGCACGAACAGTTTGACGAGACGCATGCCAGCGCGCTGGTCCGGCGGCAGATTCTCGAGCAGCCGGTTGAGCCGGTCCAGCCGCATCGCATCCTGATCCACGAGATCGAGGAACACCGCGTTCATGAGCACGCCGAGCACTTGGGCGGGCGGCGGATAGCTGCTGATCGCAAGCGCGTCGGATTCCTCGCGCGTTTGTGCGTAGCGGGTGGACACCGCCATGATCTTCTGGGCGCCGAGATGCAGCGCGGGCGAGAGCGGCGCGGCCAGGCGGACGCCGCCGTCGCCGTACCAGGACTGCCCGATCGGAATCGCGGGAAAGAAGATGGGCAGCGCGGCTGAAGCCATAATGTGCTCGAGGCGGATGCGCGTATGAACGCTCTTCCGCTGTGGCCGCTCCCAGAGCGTGATGTCGCGTCCCTGTACCCAGGTGACCGATTGTCCGGTCGAGTAGGAAGTCGTGGTGATCGCGATGGCCTTCAGCTTGCCGCGCGTGATGCTCGCTTCGATGCCGGTCAGCTCGCCGTCGACCGCCGCGTAGACTTCTTCGAGCAACTCGCCGAGCGGCTTCGTATCGAGAAAGGCGTGCACACTGGGCGCCGGGAAAATGCCGCCCGACACGAGCCGCAGCGCGAAGCGCAGCGCGTGCCACGTGACGCTCGGCGCGTCCACCTTGAAGATGTGCTCGGGTGTCAGCTCGCTCCAGAGATGACGCAGCTCGTTGGCCGCCTGCCGGAAGCTGCCGGGATGCGCCGCAATGTGCGCGGCATTGATGGCGCCGGCGGAAACGCCGGTGAGGATCGGGACCTGGAGCTCGGGATAATTGCGCGCCAGCCAGTGCAACACGCCCACCTGGTAGGCGCCGCGCGCGCCGCCGCCGGTGAGCACGAGCGCGAGGTCGGGTTCATTCGGCTTCGCGTCGTTCAGCGGATCGCCTCCAGCGCGGCGCGCAGATCAGCGATCAGGTCGTCGGCGTGCTCCAGGCCTACGGAGCAGCGCAGCAGGCTCTCCGGTGCACGTGTAGCCGGGCCTTCCACCGAAGCGCGATGCTCGATCAGGCTTTCCGGGCCGCCCAGGCTGGTTGCGCGCGTGAACAGCCGCACGGCCGCGGCCACGCGCAGCGCCTCTGCGCGCCCGCCGCGCACCTCGAAGGAAAGCATGCCGCCGAACGCGCTCATCTGCGCCTTCGCAACGGCGTAGCCGGGATCGTTCCGCAAGCCGGGATAATGCACCGCCGCGACCGCGTCGTGCGTGGTCAGGAAAGAGGCGACCGCGACCGCGTTCTCGCAGTGCGCGCGCATGCGGTCCGGCAGCGTGCGCACGCCGCGCAGGATGAGCCAGCAGTCGAACGGCGCCGGAATGGCGCCCGCATCTTTCTGCAGCGCGCGCACCCTCTCGAAAAACGCATCGCTCGCGCGCGCGATCACCGCGCCCCCCATCACGTCGCTGTGCCCGCCCAGGTACTTGGTGGTCGCGTGCACCACGAGATCCGCGCCCAGCTCGAGCGGCCGCTGGAGCAGTGGTGTGCACCAGGTGTTGTCGCACACCAGGCGCGCCCCGGCCGCACGCGCGACTTCGCCGGCCCCGCGAATGTCGGTGATGCGAATCAGCGGATTGGAAGGCGTTTCGATCCAGACCAGGCGCGTCGCCGGCGTGACGGCGGCACGCAAGGCGACCACGCTGGTCGTGTCGACCAGCGTGTGCTCGAGGCGCCAGCGCGCGAAGTGTTCGCGCAGCAGCCGGTTGGTGCCGTAGTACGCATCGTACGGCGCAATGACGTGAGCGCCGGGCTCGAGCGCCTGAAAGATGGCGGCGGTCGCCGCCGAGCCGGACGCGAACGCGATGCAGCCGGCGCCGCCCTCGAGCAGCGCCAGACATTCCTCGAGCTGATTGCGATTGGGATTGGCGTCGCGCGCGTAGATGTAGCCGTGCGGAAAGCTGCCGTCCGGCGCGCGCTCGAAGGTGGTCGACAGATGAATCGGGGACGTCAGCGCGCCAGTCGCGGGATCGACCCGCTGTCCGGCGTGAACGGCGAGCGTCTCCGGTCTCATCAATCGAGCTGAGCCTGGCGAATGTCGATCACTTCCGGCAGAGCGCGCAGCTGATCCAGCACGGCTGCATCGATCCTGCCGTCCACTGTGATCGCGGCCAGCGCCTCGCCACCCGCCTCGAGCCGCGCCTGATGGTATTCGCCAATGTTGATGCCGCTGTTGCCGAGCAGAGTGCCGACGCGGCCGATGACGCCCGGCACGTCGCGATTGCGCAGCACCACGATCGTGCCGCGCGGCTGCACGTCCACGTGATAGCCGTCGATGCGCACGACCCGCGAGTGCAGCTCGGACAACAGCGCGCCGGCCACGATGGTCTTTTGCAGCTGGGTGCTCAGCCGCAGCTCGATGAACTCGCTGTAGTCGCGCTGAGTGTTGGTGCGCGAGCGCTCGACCTGGATGCCGCGCGTCTGCGCGAGGTGCAGCGCGTTCACGAAGTTGACCGCCCGGCGGCCGACCGCCTCGACCAGAATACCGATCAGCGCGGCGGCAGTCAGCGGTCGCATCGCATCCTCCAGCTCGCCGGCGTAGCGGATTTCGACCTTTTCCGGCGCGCCGCCACTCAACGCGGCGGCGAGCAGGCCGAGCCGCTCTGCGAGCGCAAGCAGCGGCCGCAGCTTGCGCATCTGCTCGCCACCGATCGCCGGTGCGTTCACCGCGCTGGACAGGTCGCCGTCGATCAGCGCCGAACGCACGGCCTGCGTGATCTCGAGTGCGACGTTCTGCTGCGCCTCCGCGGTCGCCGCGCCGAGGTGCGGCGTGAGCACCACCGCCGGCAGTGAACGAAGCGGGTCATCGGCCGGCAGCGGCTCCCGCTCGAAAACATCGATGGCGGCGCCCGCCAGCTGTCCCTGCTTCAGTGCTTCATAGAGAGCCTGCTCGTTGATCACGCCGCCGCGCGCGGCGTTCACGATCACCGCGCTCGGCTTCATGAGCGCGAGCTGCTTCTTACCGATCAGATTGGCGGTCGCATCCGTCAGCGGGACGTGCAGCGTCAATACGTCGGCGCGCCGCAGCACATCCTCGAGCGGAGCGAGCTCCATATCGAGCGCGTTGGCCCGGTCCGCGGTCAGATAGGGATCGTAGACCACGATGCGCATGCCGAACGCGTGCGCCCGGCGCGCGACCTCGCTGCCGATGCGACCCGCGCCGACCAGACCGAGCGTCTTGCCGTACAGCTCGCTGCCGTTGAAGCTCTTGCGGTCCCATTCGCCGGCGCGCATCGAGCGGTCCGCCGCGGGCACCCGCCGCACTAGCGCGAGCAGCAGCGCGAGCGTCAGCTCGGCGGCCGATATCGTGTTGCCCGACGGCGCGTTCAGCACGGCCACACCGCTCTCGGTCGCCGCGTCGACATCAATGTTGTCGACCCCGACACCCGCGCGCCCGATGACTTGCAGCGCCTTTGCGTACTTCAGGGCGTCACGCGTGATGCGCGTGCTGCTGCGCACGATCACCGCGTTCACCGGCTCGATGGCGCGAGCCAGATCTTCGCCCTTGAGCCCCGCGCGCTCGATCAGCTCGAAGCGGCTATCGCCGCGCAGCGGCTCGAGACCGTCCGCCGAGATCGCATCCGCGATCAGTATCTTGAACGGTCCGGTCATCGCGTCAGGACATCCTCGAGCGCCGCCAGCAGCTCGTCCAGCTCCTCCAGGGTGTGGTCGCCCATGTGGCCGATGCGGAACGTGTCATCCTTCAGCTTGCCGTACCCGCTCGCGATCACGAAGCCGCGCGCCTTGACTTCCGCCGCGATCTGCGAGCCGGCTAGGCCGGCTGGCGTCTTGATGCACGTCACGGTCGGCGAACGATAGTCCGCGGGCGCCAGTACTTCGAGTGCGACGCCGCGCGCGCGCATCTCGGCCAGCCACTCATACGTCCGGTTCGCCAACTCCTGATGGCGCTGCCAGCGGCCTTCGATCGTCTCCTCACGCATCATCTCCAGCTGCGCGTCGAGCGCGTACATCAGCGAGACCGCCGGCGTGTTCGGCGTCTGGTTCTTCACGATGTTCTTCTCGAACTCGACGAAATCGAAGTAGATGCCGCGATCGCTCTTGTTGCGCGCGCGCTCCAGGACGTTCGGCTGCGCGACGCCCAGCGCGAGGCCGGGCGGCAACGCGAAGCACTTCTGCGAGCCGGTCAGAACGAAGTCGAGTCCCCACGCATCGGTGTCGATGCGCGCCCCCGCCATGCTCGAAACCGCATCCACCAGCAGCGCGACGTCGCCGGCCGCGCGCGTGACTTCGGCCAGCTCGCGAATCGGATTCAGCACGCCGGTGGACGTCTCCGAATGCACCACCGTCACGGCGTCGTAGATGCCGCGGCGCAGCGCCTTGTGGAGCGCGGCCGGCGTGTTCACACCGCCCCACTCGACTTCGAGCGCGTCCGCCTCGATGCCCGTGGCGAGCGCGATCTTGTAGAAGCGCTCGCTGAAGGCCCCGTTGACCAGGCAGAGCACGCGCCGGCGTACGCCGTTGCGAATCGCGCCTTCCATGAGACCGGTCGCCGAGGATGCGGACACATAGACCGGACGGTCCGTCCGGAAGACGTATTTGAGCGCCGGCTGAATGCGCGCCATCAGCTCTTCCATCTCGCGCACGCGATGCCCGATCATCGGCTTCAGCATGGCCTCGAGCACTTCAGGACGTACTTCCGTGGGCCCCGGCAGAAAGAAGCGTCCAAACGTCGTCGTTTGTATCTGGCTCATAAATTCGAATGTTGTGTGCTCTTCGGGTGTGTCCCGAGCGCCAGCTCGATCACCTGAACGAGCGAATGGTCGCGAATCACAAAGTCCGCCGCCGCGACCACGGCCGGCCGGAACGCGACGCCCGCAAAGGCGACGAACTCGTCCACCACCGGCTGCGCCTCCTGGTCGGTCGCGCCATCGCCGACCAGCATGACCGGCCGCGGCACCGTGCGCGCCAGATTTTCGATCACGGTGCGCTTGCCGCCGGACGCGGCGAGCGGAGAGGCGACGTCGAATCCGGAATACGCGCCGTCCTGATCAAAATATACGTCAACGGCGTCTACCGCGCTTTCGGCCACACCCAGCTCGCGTGCCAGGATCAGGACCGCCGGCTTGAGCCCGCCGCTGATGATGCGGACGTGTACGCCGCCGGCGCGCAGCGCCGCGCTCGCCTCCCGCGCGCCCGGCACGAGCGTCTCCACGTAGCGCTGTCCAAGCGCGAGTACGCGGCCACGCGGCGGCCGCACCAGCTCCAGCCGGCGGCCGTACACCTCCTCCAGCGGCACGCGCCCCCGCATCGCTTCTTCGGTCAGCAGCTGGACTTCGGCACGATGCTCGCGCGCGATTTCGTCAATCCCTTCGATCGCGGTCAGCGTCGAGTCACAATCGAAAATGACGGTCCCAAAACGGTTCCGCGGCACCCGGCTCATGGTTATGTTTATGACAGGTATGTTTTCTCGCGATGGTTCAAGTTGCCGCCGCGCTCCCCGCGCGGCAAGCTGGCTTGCGCTGGCACTCTCGACGGCCCTGCTTCTCCTGCCGCCGGCTTCGATTTTCGCGCAGGTCGCGGATCTCGCGCCGTTCCAGGATTCGCTCCAGCAAATCAGCAGCATAGACGAATTGCGCGGCATGCTCGCGCACCGCTCCGGCAGGCAGGCCGAACAGTCGCCGGTCACACTGACCGAGCGCGGCTTCGTGGCGCTGCGCCTGTACGATCTGACGACCCAGACCTCGCACTCGAAGCTCGCGCAGGAGTCCTTCGAGCACGCCATCGAGAAGCAGCCCGGCTTCGGCTGGGCGCACTACGGCCTCGGTCTCGCCTACTCGCATGGCCCCGCTGCAAACCCGGAGAAGCTCGGCTGGCGCGCGGCCTTCGTCCTCGACGACGTGCTCGCGAGCGCCTTCGGCGACGACGTGCGCTCCCGCGCCCATCGCGCGTTCGTCATGGCGGTCTCTGCGGAGCCGCCGGTCGCGCGGGCCGCGGCGGAGCTGGCCGAAAACGCGCTCACCAGGAACCAGCGGAAAACTCTGGAAGAAGCCCGTAACACGCTGCTGCAACATCTCGGCGGCGCGCCCGAGGACGGCACCGCCTGGCTCGCGCTCGCACGCGTCAGCGGGCAGCTGGGCGACATGGCAGTGGCCGGCGATGCGCTCGAGCAGGCGCTCGCGCACGGCGCCGACGGTCACGGTGCCGCGCTCGAGCGTGCGTCCCTGCTGCTGCGTATGCCCGGGCGCGAAGAGGAGGGTGCGCGCGCGTGGTTCGACGGGCTGGAACCCATGACCACGCCCGAGTCCGACGAGTACTTCGACGATCTGCGCGCGCTGTTCTCCAAGCACGAGATCGAAGCATGGCCGCGCATGGATCTCGCCGCGCGCCAAGCGTTTCTGCGCGATTTCTGGGAGCTGCGCGCCGCGCTCGGCGGCATCACGGTTACCGACCGGCTGGCGGAGCACTACCGCCGACTCGCCATGGCGCGGCGGAACTACTACCGGGAGAGCAAGTACGGCGCGCCGATGCAGAACGAGCTGCGCATGCTGCCGTTCTCGCAGCGTTCCGACTACGACGACCGCGGTCTCATCTACATCCGTCACGGCGAGCCGCGTGGCCGCGTTGGCCGCCGCTCGCTTTCGTCATACGAGAGCTGGGTCTACAACGGTCTGGACGGCGAAAATCGCGCGCTCCATTTCTTCGAAGTGAGCGTGTCGAAGGGCTACTCACTGATGCACAAGCTGCCCTGCGACCCGACCTTCCTCGACGATCATTCCGCCCTGGATCCGCGCTTCTTCAGGCTCGCATCCCGTTGCCGGGCGCTGGACATGCTCTCGCTCAGCGCCGATCACCGCAGGCGCGCGTTCGAGGCGCTCTCGACCGATTCGGATGCCCCGAACTTCACGAAGGAGCTGCCCTTCTTCTTCGATCTCTACACTTTCCGCGGCGAGCAGGGGCGCACCAGCGTGGTTGCGGCGGTCGCCGTGCGCTTCGAGAAGCTGACGCCGACCGCATCGGACTACCGACTCGATGTCTCGCTGATTCTCGCGGACACGGCGACGCGCCGCGTCGTTCGCCAGGACGACAGCCTCTCGCTGGCCGCGCGCTCGGTTCGCTCGGAAAACGATCTGTTCCGGCTGCACGTCGAAGTCGCGGCGCCGCCCTCGAAAAGCACGGTGCAGCGCGTGATCGTGAGCGATCCGTCGGAGCCCGGTGTCGGCAAGCTCTATGGTGGACCCTTCCCGGTTCCGGACTACTCCGGCTCCCGCCTCATGCTGAGCGATCTCGTGCTCGCCGAGCCGACTACCGAAGGACGCTGGCGGCGCGGCGCGGTCGCGCTGGCGCTGGTGCCGACCGGCTACTTCCGCGGCGGCTCCTTCAACATCTTCTACGAGATCTACAACCTTGCGGCCAATGCGCAGTACAGCACCGAGATCGAAATCGAGCCGGTGCGCGAGGGCGCGGGTGAAAAGCTGAAGGCGCTGTTCGGCGGCCAAGGCAAGATGACGCTTCGCTTCGAAGGCGTCGCGGCCGACGTGCGCGACGGCATGCTGCAGGAGCTGCGGCGGCTCGACGCGCCGCTCGCGCCGGGCAAGTATCGGATGCGCGTCACGGTAAAGGACCTGGAGACCGGCGAAAGCGCGCGCGCAGAGCGCAGATTCGCCGTGCCCCATGAATAACCCGTCTCCCCGTCTCCCCAACTACCAAAAACCCCGAACCCCCAAACACCCGAATAACCAAAAACCCAACCCAAAAAATAGAAAAAACAAACCAACCACCAGGAACGCGCCGGCCTCAGGGAGAAAAATACCCATAACGA
>JBQTJO010000026.1:0-1810 GCA_052387015.1 Gemmatimonadota bacterium | reverse complement strand
ATTATTCCGATCTCCGGGTTCATCAGTGCGAGTACCAAAGCTCCTGCGCCACGGTCCTGATGCTCGATTGCAGCCATAGCATGATCCTCTATGGCGAAGATCGCTTCACGCCGGCGACGAAAGTGGCGCTGGCGCTGGCGCATCTGATCCGTACGCAGTACCCAGGCGACAGCCTGCGCTGCGTGCTGTTTCACGATTCGGCCGAGGAACTGGCCGTCAGCCAGTTGGCGCGCGTGCAAGTGGGTCCGTATTACACCAACACCCGTGATGGCCTGATCCTGGCGCAGCGCTTGCTCGAGCAGGAAAAAAAGGACATGCGGCAGATCGTGATGATCACCGACGGCAAGCCGAGCTGTCTCACCCTGGAGGACGGACGCGTCTATAAGAATGCTTTCGGCCTCGATCCGCTGGTCATCAGCCGGACGCTCGAAGAGGTAAACCGCTGCAAGAAGCGCGGCATCCTGATCAACACCTTCATGCTCGCCAGCGACTACGGCCTGGTGAACTTTGTCCAGAAGGTCACCGAGATCTGCCGCGGCAAGGCCTACTTCACGACGCCTTACAATCTCGGACAGTATCTCCTGATGGACTACATGAACCGCAAGACCAGGACGATTCACTGAACTGCGGTCCCCCACTATAATGGTTCAGTCCGCGTCCGAACGAATCCAGGGAGGTTTTCGGTTCTTGCGACGCGTTCTCTTCTTCCTTCTGCTTCTTCGGGTCACGAGCCAGGCCCAGTTCTATAATTTGGCCACCACGGACGACGGTCAGCACTTGTACTTCGATTCCGGCCTGCGGATGCGCGGAAGCGATCAATTTTTGCACTCCAAAATTTTTCGCTATGTAGATGGTCGCTTCGAGCTGTTCGCGCAAGAGCCGTATCTCGATCCGGGCGGCTTCGCAGTCAGGGTAACGAACCCTTTTGCGCTTTCTGCCCCAAACGTGAGCGGCGACGGCAGAGCCGTGAGCTATGTTGGCCTGGGACGTTGCCTCGGCAGTGTCAGCGGCTGCCTGTTTCGAGCAATGCCTCGGTCGCGCGTCCAGTTCCACGGGCAGCCTTCGATCGATCTTCCAGGCGCGGTTCAGCTCAGCCGTAACGGCCGCTACGCGCTGCAATCGAATGCTTTCTCGTCTTTACCGAATCGCCGCACCGATCTGGCAACCGGAGAAACCGTGGAACTGCCGCGGTCTTGGATTCGCGCTGGCCGGCAGGCGGTCGCGTCCGATGGAACGGTGATCATCCAGGAGGACAGGCTGGAAGAGCCGGTTCTGACTCTTTGGAACACTTCCAGTTCGCGGCGGATTCGGATCGCCGGCTGGCCGGCGCTCGCAATACTCAATGATGCCGCAACGCACGTTGTCTACGAGTTCGGGGACGTGGAAAATGACCCGATTACTTTCGTCTCGACGCCCATCCGCGAGCTACGCTTCATCGACCTGCGCAGCGGGAGAGAAGTACTGCTCATTCCAAAGACCCGGGGTTTGCAGACTTTTCATCCTTCGATCAGCAACTTCGGAAATCTGATTCTCTACGTTGCTCCCGGGAACGCCGGCGCATCGCCTCAGGTGCACCTCGCCAACACGGCCACCCTGGATCGGCGCTCGCTTACGCGCGAGCCGGAGGGAATCGCGGAAGCCGTGCTCTCGGGCAATGGCAACATAGCTTACGCCGTGACACGGTCGGGCCGCCTGCTGCGCATCGACGTCGCTACGGGCGCCGTGACGGAGCTGGTCGGCCGCCAGCCGGTGATCACGGAAATTCGCGGAGCGCCTGTGCCGGGTTCGCTCAACTGGATTCGAGGGACAG
>JBQTJO010000025.1:0-10161 GCA_052387015.1 Gemmatimonadota bacterium | reverse complement strand
AGCAAGAGGCGCGCGACCGCTGGATAGTCGCCTGCCTGGTTGGCGCAGTAGCGGGCGCCATGACAACACCACCCGAGCGGTGTGCTGCCGTGGACTCGGTCACGCACTTCGATCAGCGCGCGGGCCTTGCTATATGGCAGCGCACTTTCGATACATGCGGCGGCTCCCTGCCAAGCCGCACAATGAAGCACAGTACCACCATCCTGCCCGGTTGCAGCCGCATCGAAGCGGATGGCCAGCATGAGGTCGACAGCCCCCGCGTTGCCGGCCGAGCCAGCATCGGGCAGAACACGCCTGTCCTCGCCGTTCAGGTCATTGAGCAGCCGTGGCCACTCACGAAGAAGCTCGTTCGCCTCTTGCACGGTCGCCGCCGCGGTGCGGCGTGCCGTCAGCTCGTCGTAGGAGAGCGTCGCCGGCGGCGACACCTGTCCCTGGCCGAGCATACGCAGCGCGTTCTCGACCGCCGCAATGCACGCCGGCATCGGCAGCCGCTGCGCCACCTCCGCGCCGCTCCAGATCTCAGTCATGATGTTCGTGCTGTTCGCTCGCTGTACGAAGCGTTCTGCGCGCGCGCCTGATCGAGGCTAAAGATCGTACGTCGTGATTTCCAGCTGATGCCCGTCGGGATCTACGAAGTAGATCGAATGCGCGATCTCGTGGTCTTCGAAGCTGATCTCGATGCCACGGGCGGCCAAAAACTTCCGGGCACGCTCGAGATTCTCGCGATCCGTGCGAAATGCGACATGTCGCGCGCAAATGGTCTCGGGACCAGGTGGCCCCGCCGGATCCTCGCTCCGGACCGGAAACAGGGCTAAGGAGGTTCCTCCGATCCCCACCACCGCGGGGAAGCTGCCCCACGCGTCCTGGTGCATTCGCTGCAATCCGAGGACTTCACCGTACCAGAGAACCGACTTCTCCACGTCTCGTACGGTAAGCGCCACGTGGTCGACTTGCTGGAGACGAAACATGTCACTCATCCAGGATCTCCCGTGACGTGAGAGTCCAGCTTGTCAGGCCGCCCGGTCGACGGCAGCCTGCGTGTTACGCGTTCCGATCGCTCGGCCTTACCCGTTGCGGTCCTGACTGCGAATTACCTTCACGAGATTGGCGCTGGCCGGCTCGTTGCGGTTCGCTGTGATGCTCCTTCTGACTGTGCTCTTCGAGCTGCTCCGCCGAGCTGAACTCCACGCCACAGTTCGCGCAGCGATAATGGTCGTTGCGAGCCATGATTCCCTCCAGTATCGGGTGCAGGCCTGGAACGTTGCAAGCCTCGTGCTCTGGCGCAGGTCTTGATCATCTGAGCTTTACCGCGCGGCTTTTCTTGCCACGTTCTCTCTCGACCAGAGCTGTCACCTCGCCCCGGTCGTTGCGCTCAAACGTAAGCTGTGTGTCGCTCTCGAAAAGGAATGCCAGCCACTCCGGAAACCAGCCACCCCCGCTGGACGATCGACGCATACGGTCAGCAGCTCGCATTTCTTGACCATGGCGCATACGCGCCCGAATATCATGCAACGCAGCCCGTCACAGCCGCCGCACCTCAAAGCCAACCCGTTCCCGCGAGGCGACGCATGGCCAAACCGAAACACCTCATAATCGTCAGCGATCTTCACCTCGGCCGCGGTTTCGAGCAGGACGATTTTCGCGAACCCGGCGAACAGCTCGTCTGGCGCGACGCGGCCTGGGAGTTCTTCTGCCGGTCGATCAAGAAGTGGGTCGGCAACGAGCCGGCACTTGTGATCCTCAACGGTGACATCATCGATCTGTGGGAGATCGCGCACGAGTCGGAGCTGGAGGGTCCCGGCTCGGCCACGGCGATCGGCGCGCGGCTCTTCTATCCGGCGGACACTCCCCAGAAAGAGCAGAGCGCGACCGAAGTCGGCGTATGGCAGGTCGAGGAGGCATGCGACCACCATACAGGTTTCGTCAAAGGTCTCAGGACGCTGCTGTCCGCGCCTCGCATCTCCGTTCGCTACCATTACGGTAACCACGACCACGCCATGCTCAATACGGGGCTTCAGCAGGCGTTTCGAGATGCGCTCGGACCGGATGCGCAGGGCGACGACAAGCTGTCGTTCGGCTTCGAATACCGTTTGCCCGAACTGAAAGCGTACGTCGAGCACGGGAATCAGTTCGCGGGCGAAGATTCGTACTTCGAGGATGTGGAGGACTGGCGCGTTGAAGCGCCCGGCTACTACATGCTGCGTTACGTGTGGAACCGATTCCAGCATCGCTACTCGGTCAGCAAGCCGACCTTCCGGGAGCAGGTGTCCTTTATGCTCGCGATTCTGCGACGCTCGGCTCGATCGCAGCAGCAGGTCGAGACCTTCCAGTTCCTGATCGATTACTTTCTCGCCTGTGAGAGCGGCATCGTGCCGCGCGCGCAGAGACTGAGGGAATTTCCGTTCGATCTGGTTTACGGCATCTGGAAAGATGAAGGCAAGCCTGCGACGGCCGAGAAGTTTTTCCGAAAGAGAGTGCAGGGAGAGCTGGCCGAGCCGGAGATGCCGGGCGACCGCTTCGATCGGCGCCTCGACGACAACCGCTACACCCAGGGCTTGATGTCGCGCTTCTTCGAAAAGACCGCGCCCTTTCCGAAGCTGCAATTCACGAAAGACATAAACCTGTCGATCGGCCACACGCACAAACCCGGCGAGCAGGAGTTGTGGGGCGAAGACCTGCGCCGCCAGATCTACATGAATTCCGGCACGTGGACGCGCGATCTCCGTCATCCGACCTACGTCGCGATCTCGAAGGCGAACGGCACTCCGGCCATGAGCCTGTTCGAGGTGAAGCGCTGATGCACCGCGCGGGCAGGCTGCTTCCATTCCTGGTGATCGCGACGTCGTGCACCTCCTTGCCGCGTCCGGTCTCAACCGTGCCGGTCCCCTCCGGGGAGCGCGTGCTGAAGGCGGGGGTGGCGCGCGTGGACATCACGCCGCCGCCCGGCGGTGGCCTGTTCGGCTACGGGCCGGAGGGAAAGCGGGCGGACGGCTATCGCATGCGCCTCCATGCGCGCGCACTCGTGCTCGAGGACCACACCGGCGAGCGCGTTGCTTTCGTCGTCACGGATCTGGGCGCCAACTCGGTGCTCCTCCATCGCGTTGCCGCGCAGGAGACCGTGAAGCGCGGCATTGGCGCGGACCGCCTCCTGCTCGCGGCCTCGCACACGCACGCCGGACCGACGCATCACTTCGGCCTCGCCTACGATCTGCTGGCCGCCGGCGATGCCATGGGCTTCAACTGGTCGTGGAGCATGGAGCTGGGCCGGCGCATTGCGACGGCTGTCACGCAGGCGATCGACTCGCTGCGTCCGGCGCGCGCGGCCTGGGTCAGCTTTCCGGTCTGGGGCGTCACCTTCAATCGCAATCTCGTCGCATACGGCCGCAATAAAGAGCGCTGGCAGTCGCCGTTCGCCACGCCACCGGAGATCACGCGTGCGGATTCGGCAATCGATCCCGCATGGACCATGCTGCGTGTCGACACGCGAGGTGTGGATGGCATCTACAGGCCGGCGGCGGCGCTCAGCATCTTCGCGATGCACGGCACCGGCTCGCCTTCCGCGAACACGCTGTACGATGCCGACCTGCACGGCATGGTATCACAGGCCATCGAGCGCGGCATCGATCGCGGGAACGGCCGGTCGCCGGGCCCGGCGCCACGCGCTGTCCACCTGTTCGCGCAGGGCAGCGAAGGCGACGCGTCTGCCATGCCGGTCGACACGCGCTGTCCGGTTCCGACGCTGCATCTGGACGAATTCCCGGAGCATGGTCGCCCCGGGCTGACGTACCGGCTGATGACCAATCGCTCGATCTGGCAGCCGCCCGATCCTGCTGTAATGGAGGAGTGCATTGCAAAATCGCGCGAGCGCATGCGCGTGGTGGCGGCCACACTGGCCGAGCGCGCGGTGCGCGAATTCGAGCGGGCGGCTCCGAGCGCGGCGTCGGATACGCTGCGCATCGCGCGCGTTTTCCGCACCGTCTATCCCGACGACCAGCCGGAAGACTTCTGTGCGCAGCCGCGGCTCGGCACGGCAACCCTCGCCGGTCCCATCGATGGGCAGACGCGCTTCATGAAGGCCGGCGTGCAGTACGTCGAGGAGGGCGGCAGCGCGATCGATCCCGGACCGTACGACACGCAGATGCGAAGGTGCCAGGCACCGAAGCGAGCGCTCGAGATCAAGGGTGTGCCGCTGATCCGCAAGCTCACCCAGGGCAGGCTGCACAGCTGGAAACTGACGCCGCGCGAGGCGCAGCTCGCGGTCGTGCGCGTGGGGCCGCAGGTCATTGCAATGCTGCCGGCGGAGATCACGACTACGGCGGGCGGCCGCATCAAAGACAGCCTGGCGGACTCATTGAGCGTGGATCGTCGCCGCGTCGCGCTGATGGCGATCGTGAATGGCTATCTGAATTACGTGACCACCGAGGAAGAGTACGGCGCGCAGTACTACGAAGGCAGCTCGACACTCTTTGGTCCGCGCTCGGCGCGCTCGCTCCGTGCAGAGCTGCTGGAGATGAGTCGGCTGCTGCCGTCGCCGGGGGAGCCCTCGCCACCGGCGAAAGCCGGCAAGGCGTACGCGATCGTAGATGCGCTCACGGTGCATCGCTTCCCATCACGCAAGCAAGGACCGCAGCGCGCCGATCGCTGCATCGATGACGTCGCGGTGAGCGGCGACACCATAACCTTCGCATTTCGAGATCTCTATCCCGGCCGCCTGATGCGCACGCCGTATCCGCTGCTCCGTTTCGAGCAGCGGGCGCCGAATGGAAGCTGGGTGGCCGTCGCCTGGGATGATGACGCGAATGTGGAGGTGCGCGCGGGCGATCCGGATGGCGAACGCGGCCACTGGTGGCACGTGCGCTGGTCGCCGCCGCGATTCGTGCCCGACTGGCGGATCGTGCTCATCGCGCGCGACCAGCATCCGGAGATTGCGATTGCGGCGAACGCGAAACCGCGAAGCTGCGGCGCCGAATGATGAAGCTCGAGTACCACCTGCTCGACGTCTTCACGCGCACACCCTTCGGCGGCAACCAGCTGGCGGTGTTTCCGGACGCGGACGACTTGAGCGACGACGTGATGCAGGTGATCGCGCGCGAGCTGAATCTGTCCGAATCCATCTTCCTCGGGCCATTGATGCCGGACGGCCGCGTGCGCGCGCGCATCTTCACCCCTGCCATGGAGCTGTCCTTCGCGGGTCACCCGACGGTCGGTGCGGGCGCGTTGCTGGCACAGCTTCACGAGCCGACCGCGCAGTCCGCGCGCTTCGTGCTCCAAGAGCGCGTCGGTCCGATCGAAGTGATGGTGCGGCGGGAAGGCGCGGCCGTATTCAGCGAGCTGGCGGTCAGCGTAACGCCATCATTCGACGACGTGCTTCCCCCCGACCTGCCCGAGATCCTGTCACTCGACGAATCCGACATACGACGAGAGAGGATTCGGCCGCGTGCTGCATCGGTCGGCGTCGCATTCCTGATGATACCGGTGCGAGATATCGAGGCGCTGCGGCGGGCACGCGTGAATCTGACTTTGTGGGAGCGGCACCTGTCACAGAGCGGGGCGCCGCACCTGTACGTGTTCGCGCCAAGTGCGGAAGCCGGATACGATTTCCAGGCGCGCATGTTCGCGCCTGCCCTGAACATTGTCGAAGACCCGGCGACCGGCGCGGCGGCCGCCGCGCTGGCCGCGTACCTCGCGGACGCGGCGGAGAGCGACGGCAGCTGGCAATGGCGCGTCGCACAGGGCGTCGAGCTGGGGCGCAGCAGCGAGCTGTTCGTGCGCGGCGCGCGATCGCACGGTGTCATCTCGGACATCCGCGTCGGCGGCTACTCGGTTCTCGTGGGTCGTGGTACGTTAATGCTTCCAGGAGGTGCCAACTGAATCGCGTTCTCGGCGTCATACCGGCCCGCCTCGGCTCGGAGCGTCTGCATCGCAAGCCGCTGCAACTGCTGGCCGACCGCCCGCTGATCGAGTGGGTGTGGAAGCAGGTCGTGCCCTTCGAGGTGCTGGATCACGTCGTCATTGCCACCGACAGTGAAGGAATCGCGGGCATCTGCTACGGCTTCGGCGCGGCTGTCGAAATGACGCTGGTAACGCACCGCTCGGGCACCGAACGCTGCGCCGAAGTGGCCGCGCGCGAGGCGAACGCGGATTTCGACATTGTGGTCAACATTCAGGGCGACGAGCCGTTCGTCACGGAGGAGCAGGTTTCCGAGGCCATCCGGCAGATCCGCGCTGGCTACGACATCGGAACCGTGGCGGCACCGATCCACACGCTCGAGGCGTACCGGGACCCGTCGGTGGTCAAGATTGCGCGCGCCGAAACCGGCCGGGCGCTCTATTTTTCGCGCGCACCCATTCCTCACATACGCGGCGGCGAGCCGTCCGAAAAAGAGCTAGGTTCCGCAGCATATCTTCGACATATTGGCGTCTACGCCTACACACGCGCCGCGCTGCTGCGCTGGGTCGCCCTGCCGGAGACGGAGCTGGAGCGGATCGAGAAACTCGAGCAGCTGCGGCCGCTCGCGGCCGGCATGTCGATCGGCGTGGCCGTCGTGCAGGAAGCAGCCGGCGGCGTCGATACCCGCGAAGACCTCGAGCGCGCCGCACGGCTGCTGAAAGACGGGACCGCAGCTCAATGACATCACAGGGTGATTATGAAGCGATTGGTTGCATTGACGGTATTCGTTGTTCTGCTGTGGCCGGCCGTCGGCCGCGCGCAGGACGTCGAGGACCCGTTCATCTGGCTCGAGGACGTCGAAGGCATGCGCGCGCTGGCATGGGTGGAAGCACACAACGCGCAAACGTTGGCGGAGCTCGCGTCGACTCCGGTGTACCAGCCGATCTACGATCGCACGCTGTCAATCATCAATGCGCGCAGTCGCATTGCCTACCCATCCGTCAGGGGTGAGCGCATCTACAATTTCTGGCAGGACAGCGCGAATCCGCGTGGTCTTTGGCGGCGCACGACGTGGGCATCGTACCTGAGCGGCAACCCGCAGTGGGAGCCCGTGATCGACATCGACGCGCTCGCCGCTGCGGAAAGCGCGAACTGGGCGTACAAAGGCGCGAACTGCCTGCCGCCCGCATATCGGCTCTGTCTCGTGAGTCTCTCTCGGGGGGGCGCGGACGCAGTCGAGGTGCGCGAGTTCGACACGGTCACGAAAGAGTTCGTGAAAAACGGCTTCTTCCTGCCGGATGCGAAGCAAAGCCTCGCCTGGATCGATAAAGACAACCTGCTGGTCGCAACCGACTTCGGCGAGGGCAGCCTGACGACATCGGGCTACGCGCGCATCGCGAAGCATTGGCGGCGCGGCACGCCCTTGAGTGCGGCAGAAGTGGTATTCGAGGCTGCGCCAACCGATGTGCTGGCCGGCGTTTCTTCATTCCTGCACGGCGACACGTTGATCAAGGTGGTGCAGCACCGTCCGGCATTTTTCGATGCAAGGCGGTACGTCTACAACCATGGCAAGCTACAGCAGCTGGAGATCCCTCTCGACGCGGATTGGGACCTGCTCGGCAATCAGTTCGTCGTCCATCTGCGAACGGACTGGCAGGTGGCCGGCCGAACGCTGCCTGGCGGAGCGCTCGTCGCCACGAGTTTCAGCGACTTCCTTCAGGGCAGGCGGGAGTTCCAGATCCTGTTGCAGCCGGGCGCTCGGGAGACCGTCGAAGGGACAAGCACGACGCGTGACTACCTGCTGGTTTCGATGCTGAACAACGTGCGCGGCCAGCTGCGTCGGTACCGGCATCAGGACGGCCGCTGGACACACGACACGGTACCGGCGCCGGAGCTCGGTACGATCAGCATCGCGGAGACGTCGCCGACCGACAACCGGTACTTCTTCAGCTACGCGGGTTTTACGCAACCCACGACATTGTATCTGACGGATGCGTCCGGCACTGCCCGGGAAGTGCAGCGCATGCCGGAGCTGTTTGCGGCAAAGGACCTCGTGGTTACACAACTCGAAGCGACATCGAAGGACGGCACGCGTATCCCGTACTTCCTCGTAAAACACAAACGCGTTCACGCGCATGGTAAAAACCCGACGCTCCTGTACGCATACGGCGGCTTCGAGATTTCCATGACACCGAGCTACAGCGCGACGGTCGGCGCGAACTGGCTCGAGCGAGGTGGCGTTTACGTCGTCGCCAATTTGCGTGGCGGCGGCGAGTTCGGGCCGAGCTGGCACCGCGCCGGCCTGAAGGAGAAGCGGCAGCGCATCTATGATGACTTCACCGCGGTCGCACAGGACTTGATCGCGCGTGGCGTAACGTCACCCCGGCAGCTCGGCATCACGGGCGGCAGCAACGGCGGCTTGCTGGTTGGCGTCGCGTACACGCAGCATCCCGAGCTCTACAGCGCGGTTGCGGTACGCGTGCCGCTGTTCGACATGCGCCGCTATAACAAGCTGCTGGCCGGGGCGAGCTGGATGGCCGAATACGGCAATCCGGACATCCCGGAGCAGTGGCAGTACATCCGCGCGTATTCACCG
Organism: Gemmatimonadota bacterium; assembly: GCA_052387015.1. Lineage (GTDB taxonomy): Bacteria > Gemmatimonadota > Gemmatimonadetes > Longimicrobiales > RSA9 > CBJLQC01. The sequence continues at coordinate 1,675 of JBQTJO010000025.1, read as the reverse complement.
TATCAGAACATCCGCGCCGGTCAGCCGTACCCGCGCGTTTTCTTTTCGACGACGACGCGCGACGACCGCGTGCATCCCGGCCACGCCCGCAAGGGCGCCGCCAGGATGGAAGCGCTCGGGTATCCGGTTTACTACTACGAGAACACGGAAGGCGGACACGGCTCGGGCGTCACGAGCGAGCAGCGTGCGCGCATGGAAGCGCTGATGTACACCTATTTCTGGCAACAGCTCGGCAGCCGCGACGAGCCGAAGCTGGGCCCATGAGTGATGATGCACGACCCGGCTAACGGACAGCTTGCTCCTGACGAATATCAGTGGGCGCTCCGGGTTCGCGCAGGCGATGTCAGCGCGTTCCGGGATCCGCTACCAGAAGTTTCAGGGCACCGATCTGTGGCCGAAAGGAAAAATCGGCGGCTTCCCGGCCGAGGCGCCCTACACCTACGGCACCACGACCTGCCTGCCGGTCGCGGCAAGCGGGATCACCCGGCAACCCGAACGCAAGAAAGTAGGAGCGCCGCGGCCACGCCGCTTTGACTTTCCCGCCTGAAAAAGCTACATTTTCATTCCGGCCCGCAGAGCGCAAATGCTCGAGCGGGCCGGTCCTGTTTCCGGCCGCGCAAGGATCGCATGGACACTGACGAAATCATTGGCATCATGGCCTTTGTCGTGCTGGTCGCCATTCCGGCGCTCGCGCTGACGGCGCGCTTCGCCATGAAGCCGATCGTCGAGTCGATCGTGCAGCTGAATTCGACCTGGCGCTCCGGCCGGGTGGCGCGCCCCGGATCGAGCAGCCGAAGGGATGATCGATGACCAACAGCACTCGCCAACCGACGAAATACATCTTCATCACCGGCGGCGTCGTCTCTTCCCTGGGAAAGGGAATCGCCGCCGCTTCGCTGGGGCGGCTGCTGGTCGAGCGCGGCTTGCGCGTCACGATCCAGAAGTTCGATCCCTACATCAACGTGGACCCGGGCACGCTCTCGCCGTTTCAGCACGGCGAGGTGTTCGTGACCGATGACGGCGCGGAGACCGATCTCGACCTCGGACATTACGAGCGCTTCATCGACGCGTCGATGTCGCAGGCGAACAACATCACGACCGGCCGCATCTACTCGGATGTCATCACGAAGGAGCGGCGCGGCGATTATCTGGGCGCGACCGTGCAGGTGGTGCCGCACATCACGGACGAGATCAAGGCCGCGATCCGGCGGCTGGCGCCGAATCACGACGTCGTGATCACCGAGATCGGCGGCACGGTCGGCGACATCGAGTCGCTGCCGTTCCTGGAGGCGATCCGCCAGTTCCGGCAGGATGTCGGCCGCGAGCACGCCATCTTCATCCACCTCACGCTCATGCCGTACATCAGCGCGGCCGGCGAAATCAAGACCAAGCCGACGCAGCATTCGGTGCGCGAGCTGATGGAAATCGGCATTCAGCCGGACATCCTGATCTGCCGCAGCGAGCGTCCCCTGAGCGACGACATCAAGCGCAAGACCGCGCTCTTCACCAACGTCGATCCGGCCGCGGTCATCGAGTCACGGGATGTGCCGACCATCTACGAAGTGCCGATCTCCTTCAAGCACCAGAAGCTGGACGAGCTGGTGATCGAAAAGCTCGGCCTGGATGCGCCGCCCGCCGATCTGCGCGACTGGGAGCTGGTCGTGCGCAAGATCAA
>JBQTJO010000024.1:0-5824 GCA_052387015.1 Gemmatimonadota bacterium | reverse complement strand
CAACAGACAGCTGAAGGGGATTCACTCTTTCGACGAAGGGTTTCGCAAGCTCGGTATCGAGCTGCTCCCGGTGGAGTGAAGCTAACCGGCTTCTCCACGATTTCGATCTCCTTATCGGTCAAATATCGCTACTGAGTGTGGTCGTGCCGATCGTGCTGCCCGCCGTCGAGGGGGGTGAACGAATCGCCCTTTTTCGGTATCTTTCACGGCTATGATTTCGATTTCCGGCCTTACCAAATATTTCGGTGACCGCACGCTGTTCGCCGATGCGGCGCTCCAGTTGAATGCGGGCGAGCGCTACGGCCTGGTCGGCGCCAACGGATCGGGCAAGACCACGTTCCTCGACATCCTGAGCGGCCATGAACAGGCCAGCGCCGGCACGGTGTCGATTCCCAGTCGCCTGCGCCTGGGCGTACTGCGCCAGGACCAGTTCCTGTACGAGGACGAGCAGATCCTGAACGTCGCGATGATGGGCAACCTCGAGCTGTGGCAGGCACTGGTCGAGCACGACGCGCTGCTCGCCAATGCGCACGAGCATTTCGATGCGGATCGCTACTCGGTCGTCGAGGAGACCATCCGGCGTCACGACGGCTACACCGCGGAATCGCGCGCCGCGGCCATCCTCGAGGGCCTCGGCCTGCCCGCGTCCGTGCACCGCCAGCCGCTTTCGACACTGTCGGGCGGCTTCAAGCTGCGCGTGCTGCTCGCGCAGGTGCTCGCCAGCGCGCCCGATGTGCTGCTGCTCGACGAGCCGACCAACCACCTCGACATCCTGTCGATACGCTGGCTCGAAGGCTTCATTCGCGAATTTGCGGGCCCGGTCGTGGTCATCTCGCACGATCATCAGTTTCTCGACGGGGTCGCCACGCACATTCTCGACGTGGACTATCAGCAGGTCACGCTCTATCGCGGCAACTACACGAAATTCGTCGCCGCGAAGCAGGCGGAGCGCGAGCGGCGCGAGAAGGACATTGCCGGTCGCGAGCGCGAGATCGCGCAGACCATGGAATTCGTCGAGCGCTTCAAGGCCAAGGCCAGCAAGGCGCGCCAGGCGCAGAGCAAATTGCGCATGGTCGAGCGCAAGCAGGAGGAGATGCAGGAGCTGCCCAACAGCTCGCGCCGCTACCCGACGTTCCGTCTGCAGGAACAGCGGCACAGCGGCCGCGACGTTCTGAAGGTGAGCGGCATCGAGAAATCCTACGGTGACAAGCAGGTGCTGCACGGCATCGACCTGGTCGTTCGGCGCGGCGACCGTCTGGCCATCATGGGCCCGAACGGCATCGGTAAGTCCACACTGCTCAGGATCGTGATGGGTGAGGTTGCGGCCGGCGCGGGTGAGGTCGAGTGGGGCTATGAGACGTATCCCGGCTATTTCGCGCAGGACCATCACGAGGATCTCGAGACCCAGAACCTGACCGCCGAGCAGTGGGTCACGCAGTTCTGTCCCGATCGCGGCATCGGCTACGTGCGCGGCGAGCTGGCGCTCATGCTCTTTTCCGGCGACGATCCCAGGAAGCAGCTGAGCGCGCTCTCGGGTGGTGAAGCCGCGCGCCTCGTGTTCACGCGCCTGGCCATCGAGAAGCCCAACGTGCTCGTGCTCGATGAGCCGACCAACCACCTCGATCTCGAGTCGATCGAAGCACTCGTCGAAGGACTGAAGGTCTACACCGGCACTCTGATCGTGGTGTCACACGACCGCTGGTTCATCGGCCAGCTTGCCACTCGCATCGTCGACATCGAGGCGACGGGCGTGGTGGATTACCAGGGGACGTACGAGGAGTACGTCGCATTCTGTGGCAACGACCGGCTGGATGCGGAGCAGGTCGCGCTGGCCGAGAAACAGAAAAAGCACAGGAAGCTTCAGCGCGCAGGCAAGTGATTCCGCTGCGGAGGACATGGTGAAAGCTCGCATCTCGCTGGTCACACTCTGCGTCGACGATCTCGAGCGCGCCGTTCGCTTTTACCGCGACGGACTCGGCTTCGCGACGAAGGGGATCGTCGGCACCGAATTCGAAAACGGCGCCGTCGCATTCTTCGAGCTCGAGGGCGGCCTCAAGCTCGCGCTCTGGCCGCGCGCGAGTCTCGCGCATGACTCCGGGCTGCCGACAACACCGCCCAGTCCAACCGATTTGTCGATCGGCCACAACGTCGGCAGTCAGGCCGACGTCGATGCGACTATCGCGCAGGCGGAAGTGGCCGGTGCGAAAGTCGTCAAGGAGCCGGGTCCGACCTTCTGGGGCGGATACGCCGGATACTTTCTCGATCCGGACAACCATCTCTGGGAGATCGCATACAACCCGGCATGGACGGAGCCGCAGGTGACGTCGTGAGTGGCGGGATTCGCGTACTCGCGATGGTGCCGCTCCTCACCCGAAGAGCTCGTCTGGCGCTGCGAGATCCTGTTCGCGGTGGCAACCTCATGAATTTGTTGATCGGCAGGCTGGCAAATTGAACTGCTGCAATCACGGCCTGTCCGACGTCTTCACGGAAGACGTCTCACGCAAGGACGCGGACCGCTACCGCAAGCGCGGGCTGCCGCGCCGCGCGCGCAAGCTCGTGAAGGCAATCGAGCGCGCGCACCCGCTCGCGAACACGACCACCCTGGAGATCGGCGTGGGCGCCGGCGCCGTCACGGTCGAACTGCTGAGGCGCGGCGCCGCGCGTGCGGTGGGCGTCGATGCGGTCGAGGCACAGCTCGAGGCGGCGCGCCGCCTCGCGCGTGATTTCGCGGTCGCCGACCGATTGGAGTTCCTGCACGCCGAATTCACCCCGGACAGCGATGTCGGCAGCGCCGACGTCGTCATCATGGACCGCGTGATCTGCTGCTACGCCGACTGGCAGAGCCTGCTCACGGCCGCGGCTACGCGCGCACGTACGGTTGTCGCGATGACCTATCCACGCGACGTGTGGTGGATGAAAGCGGTCGCGCGCTGCATGAATCTGTGGTGGCTGATCCTGCGCAGTGAGTTCCGGTTTCGTGTGCATCCGGCTGCCGGCATGCAGCGGCTGCTCGAGGAAGCGGGGCTGAAGCCGTCGCTAGCCGGCCGGTATTGGGGCTGGGAAGTCCTGACTGCCCGACGCGATTAGCGCAGACTCGGCGTGTCCGTCAGGACGGTGTCCTGCAGAAGCGTATCGGGAACGATGATGGCCGGTGCAATCGTGTCGCCCGGCAGTGTGTCCGGCATCACCGTGAACGTATCCAGCTTCAAACTGTCGAAATCTTCGGGCACGACGATCCCCTCCTCCAGCTGCGGTAGCGGCATCTCCTCCGCGGCCGGCAGCTTCGGGACTCCCAGATAGGGCTCCCGCTCCTCCACCTTCGGCTCCTTCTCGCGTCCCACATGGGAGGCGATCCATGCACCGGCAGCGCGCCACGCGACTTTCAGCCACGCAAGTGCCCGATCGAACAGATTCGGTTCGTCCTCGGGCGTGCCGCGCGGGCATGCCGCGGCCGGCAGCGCGTAGCGCAGGAATATTTCCTCGTGCGCGCGTCCGCGTTTCGGTCTGCACCCTGCCGTCAGCACCAGCCCGGTCGCCGGGTCGACCCGCCGCTCGACCACGCTTTCCGGCCGCTCCCATGCGGCGGGCGTCTCACGCGTCGCATACAGCCGCCGCATCATGCGGCCCCACACCGGCGCCGCGATGCGACCGCCACTCGCGTCCTCGACAATCGTCTTCGGCTCGTCGAAGCCGATCCACACGGCCGCGACGTGGCGCGGCGTGTAGCCCACGAACCAGACATCCGCGGCCTCGTTCGTGGTGCCGGTCTTCCCCGCAGCCGGCCCTTTGTAGCCCGCGTTGCGTGCCGCGCTGCCGGTACCACTGCGCAGCGCCTCGCGCAGCATGTCGGTCACCAGGTATGCGACGCCGCGATCCAGCACCTCGCTCTTCGCGACCTCCGGCTTCCACACCAGCTTGCCATCGGCAGCTTCGACGCGCTCGATCCAGCGGGGCTGCACGCTCGTGCCGAGCGTCGCGAATGTCGTATACGCGCGCGCCAGCTCGAGTGGCGTGACCGCGGCCGTGCCGATCGGCATGGCCGGCGTTTCCGCGATCGTGCTGCGAATGCCGCTCTGCCGCGCCACCCGCGCGACATCGTTCAGCCCGACACTCGCCGCCAGACGTATGGTCGGGATGTTGCGCGAATCGACCAGCGCCTCGCGCATCGTCACTTCACCCGCGAAATCACCGGTGAAATTGCGCGGCTGCCAGATCTCGCCACCGGGCAGCTCCATGGTCAGGCTGTCGTCCTTGATGTGCTGGCTCGGTGCGTAGCCTTCCGAGAGCGCGGCCGCGAACACGAACGGCTTGAACGCACTGCCGGCCTGCCGCTTTGCGCGCGTGACACGATCGAAGCGCGACTGTCTGAAGTCGCGTCCGCCGACGTGCGCGAGTACGGCACCGTTCTGCGCATTCATGATCACGGCCGCGCCCTGCACATAGCGCGTTTCATCGAGCGGCGGCTCGCCGCGCGCATAGCGCTTGCCGCGGTAGCGGCCGAAGACGCCGTTCTCGATCGCACGCAATTGCCGGCTCAGCTCCTCTTCCGTCGCGCGTTGCGCACCGCGGTCCAAAGTCGTGTAGATGCGTAACGGCGTCGTATAGAGATCTTCGCCGAACCGGTCTTCGAGCACGCGCCGCACCGCTTCCGCGAAGTAGGGCGCAATACCGGACTCGCGCCGGCGCGGTGCCGGATCGCGCCTGGCCGACAGCCGCTCGCGTTTGGCTCGCTGCGCCTGCTCCACCGTGATCTTCCCCTGCTGCGCCATCAAGCTGATGACCAGGTCGCGTCGCTGCTTGGCGCGATCGCCACTGCGGCGCGGATCGTAGATGGTCGGTGACTTCGGCAGCGCGGCAAGCATCGCGGCCTGTGCGATCGTCAGCTCGCGCGCGGGCTTGCGGAAGTAGTTGCGCGCGGCGGCCTCGACGCCGTACGCGCCGCCGCCGAAATAGACGTTGTTGAGATACAGCTCGAGGATCTCCTGCTTCGAGTACTTCTCCTCGATCTCGCGCGCAAGCCGTACCTCCACGAATTTGCGGCCGATCGTCTTCCGCGTGCGCTTCACCTTGTCGCGCCAGATCGTGCCGCCGATCTGCATGGTTATCGTGCTGAAGCCCTGCACGAATCCCATTGCCTTGATGTCGGCGAGCAGCGCACCCAGAACGCGCCGGTAATCCACGCCGTCGTGCTCGTAGAAGCGCTTGTCTTCGACTGCGACGAACGCCGCCGCCAGATACTCCGGCAGCGATTCGATCTGCACGACCTGGTGCTGGATGGGGGTCAGCTCGTCGAATTTCCGTCCGTTCGCATCGTAGAGAACCGACTCGTTGCCGGGCTGGTAGGCGGAGAGCTGATCGACGTTGGGGCAGCCGGCAAGACCACAGCGCTGCCACAGCAGGAAGCCGATGGCAATTGCAATCGCGAGCGCGCTGACGACGGTGCGGATCCTTTTCTTCAATGCAACGTATCCGTCAGCCCTTCATTGAGAGAACGCGGACGATAACCCAGGTCGCGCGTGGCCCGCGTGTGCTTGTGCAACCAGCGGTCCACTGAGGTCGTGCGCACGGCCTCGGCCGTGATCGGAAAGCGCAGGCCGGTCAGCCTCGACACCGCATCCAGCAGCGGGGCGACGGCCCTGGCTAGAAAGACCGGCAGCCGCAGACCGGGCGCTTTCACGCCAGCGCGCCGCGCGACCCGCTGCGCGAAGTCGTTCATGTCCGTCTCCTCGCCCGAAAAAATGTAGACTTCGCCGGGCGTGCCGCGCTCGAGGCCGGCGACGATTCCCGAGGCCCCCGAAACGAACAAAAAGTACGAGAACCACCC
>JBQTJO010000023.1:0-8146 GCA_052387015.1 Gemmatimonadota bacterium | reverse complement strand
GACCATGTCGAGACTGACGCCGGCCTCCGCCAGGCGCGACAGGAGCTGCGTGGTATCGGCCATGCCGGCCGGCAGCCCGCGCAGAATCACCTGCACGTGTGAGCCCTCGCACGCCAGTCCCGTCAGTTGCAGACCTTCCACCGGCCGCTCCTTCTTCGTAATCAGCGTGCCGCCATCCTCGTCATTCCGGAACGAGGAAAGCACGCGAATCGGCACGCCGTAACGGGCTCCGATCTCGACGGCGCGCGGGTGCATCACCTGCGCGCCGGAGGTCGCGAGCTCGACCATCTCCTGATAATCGATGCTCGCGATGCGGCGCGCACCCTTCACCCGGCGCGGATCCGCGGTATAGACACCGTCGACATCGGTGTAGATGTCGCAGCGTGCTGCATGCAGGGACGCGGCCAGTGCGACCGCCGTGGTGTCGGAGCCGCCGCGGCCGAGCGTGGTGACTTCCTTCGCCCTGCTCACGCCCTGAACGCCCGCCACGATGACGACGCGTCCCTTGTCCAGCTCTTCGCGCACGCGTGTCGCGCGGATCTCCTGGATGCGCGCGCCCGTATGCGCTTCGTCGGTGATGATCGCGGCCTGCGAGCCGGTCAGACTGATCGCTTCCACGCCCAGATCGCCGATCGCCATCGCGGTGAGCGCCATCGTAATGCGCTCGCCGGCCGTGAGCAGCATGTCCATCTCGCGGCGGTGCCGCCTGCGCGCGTCCGGCGAGACCGCGCGGGCGAGCTGGACCAGGTCATCGGTCGTGTCGCCCATGGCCGATACGACGACGACGACATCATGGCCGGTGCGCTTCTCCCTCGCCACGCGCGCCGCAACGGTCTTGATGCGGTCGGGCGAGCCTACCGACGTGCCACCGAACTTCTGGACAATGAGCATTTGAAGATCTTCACGCCGTTTCCATGCGGGTTCCGCCCGCGTGCTGGTAACTGCGCGCTGAACCTGACACGAGCGGGAACGGAAGTCCAGTTTCCGATGGCAGGCGCTGATAATCGGCATTTCCTGATATGAATTTTGTGGGACTGTAGCTCGGCAGTAGGCCCCGATCAAGCTCAGGTCGCGCGCTCGACGCCGCGACGCCAGGATTGCCTCGATACGATCGCGGTCGACTCAACACAGTTAGGCTAAATACGACCCCACCTTTACAGTGCCACCGGCCGATGTTACTGTCAGTGACCGCTCTAAACTTGGTCTTGATCAATTTGTCGGAAGTTGCAGTATGAGTCGCCTTGCCGCGTTTTTCGTGACCACCACCTTGCTAGCCGTCGGCGCCTGCTCAGATCCTAAAGAACCGTGGCCGTTCATTCTGGTCAATTTGAGGGGCAATGCTGTCGATGCGGTGACGAACAGTGGCGTGAGCGGCCTCCGCGTCGAAGTCGTTGAATTTGACAGTCTGAGGAGCAGAGGTCTTTCACCGCATTTGAGCGGGTCCGACACCACCGAGAACCTCGGTTTTTTTTCGCTGGAGCTGCGACTCGACTCCCCAGGAGACGTTTGCGCGGACAACGGCCACCTAGTCGTAACGCTCCGGTTCACTGACCCGCTGAGTCGCTACGCGACTAAGGAGATTCGCGAAACAGTCTGCAGACGTACTGCGACTGAAGTTGAAGCTGGTAGATCCTTGCGAGTTCTGCTCGATCCTCAATAACAATCATAACCGGTAATTAGGAGTCCTCTATGCTTGTGGTCGCAGTATTGACTGCATGCGGTCTTGCGCTCGTCAACGCCGCGAGTGCCCAGCAGAGCTTGTTTAAAGTCAATGCTTAGGTGATCGCGCTCAGCTTCGTGCTGATGACCAGCCATGCCGACGCCGCCCTGCGCAATTTGACTTCGTATTGTCGCATTAGTATGGGCCGACGTCCACGGCTTTCGCTATACGCATCAATGATAGCAACGGCCTCTCCGTCTGCGACCGTGAGCTCCTTTATCTCGAGGAAGAGTTTGGCGTTTTCGATTCGACACTTCTGTCCCTCTACCGGCGGACACACAACCGTCGTAGCCCGTGTAGCCGCCTCAGCACCTATTAGGCGCCCTACTTGCTCCACCGTACTCGCCTTCTCAGCATTCTCGATCCGCGTTGACACACGAATCGGTCGCAACGGGACTGAATCGATCACAGCCCGCAGAGCTGTGGCTATCAGTTCGGCGTCGTGATCGGGCTGTTGCCCTGACGCGACCGCCGTCAAGCTAGCGATCAGCGTCGCAGCAATTAAACTCCGCATTTTGTCTCCTCCCGTTCATTATTCCAATGCACCACACGCTGGTTTTAACCGTCTGTAGCGCAGAAGATGCCAAAGTACTCAGCTGTGTCTTCGTCTCGCCCGTACAAATGGTGATATGCCTCGTGGACAAGTGTCTCTGACGCAAATCTGCCCGACCCGGAGAAGTGATCCTCCGCGATTACTATTGTCTGGGTGTTGAACGCGTACAAGCCCCATTTCCCGGAACTCGCTCCATACTCCGGCGGCTGACCAGCGCGCATGTTACCCGCCCAAAGCAACGACCAGGCCGTGGAGGCAAGATCCGCGCATTGTTGTATATCCCAATTCACGTTCTTGAACAGATAATTTTCAATCTTGATGTATTCGTCTTGTGAGAGATAACGAACGCAGCAAAACACTGCTTCGCCATACATTTTCTGAACTCTCGGGGGATCCGCGGGTGCGGTCAGGTCATCGTGCGTGCCGTCACTGCAGCTTGCCGTAACCAGCGTGACCAGTGCGAGAGACAGTAGAATCTTTCTTCCAATTATCATACGCACCCCTTTCGTTTTAACGCGCTTTGTTGCCAGTGTCTCGCAGTTGACGTGCCTGACAGACGCCGCGGCTTGCACCTACGATAGGTGCTTCTTTGCAAACACGCCGTTATGGGGTCACCGCAACCGTAACTCCTGAGTCAGTATCAACAATGGTCAGCTGTGGATGGCGGTGGCACAGCCAATCTACTTCGGGCCGACTTTTCTCGCGTCGTGCAAAATGCACTACTCAGCCGTGAGTACAGCGCCTACGCCTCGTGACGCGAGCGATGCATCCGGTGGATAAAACCCTGCGCAGCGCCAAGATAGCACCGTCCCTACTTCCAGGTGAATGTATCACGTGCACGTGAACGTATGCATGAACGTGAACGTCCGTTCTAAAAAATGGTCAAATTGATGTAGCGTCTCGGATTCGCGCGAATGTCGCGCAGCAGCGCCTGTACTTCGGCATTGGTCTCGACCACCCCGAAATACATGCTGGTATCGCGCACCAGCCTGCCCAGCGTGCCCTCGCCGCGATTGACCGCCTGCGCCACCGCGCCGATGGCGCGGAAAGCGGTGTCCGCGGATGCCGCCGCGACCCGCAGATCCTGCGTGGTCCGGAGCAGCACCATAGAGAGCGAATCGGCGGTCACGCTCGTCCTCTGCACGTTGGTCACGATGCCGGCCAGCTTGCCGCCACCCAAGGCCGATTCGAACTCGGCGAACGCGCGGCGCGCGGTTTCGGCCGCATCGCCGAGCGCCTCGGATGTCCTGGCCAGGCTGGTTGCGACCTCATCCGCGTTCCTCTGCTGGCGCGTGATCAGGCCGGTGAGCTGCTCGCTCACGCGCTGAATGTTCTCGATCGCCTCACGCACGTTGGTCGCCGTCTCCTGCGTGAAGGCCTCCTCGAAGCGCGCGCTCAGGCGCGCCAGGTTGCCGGCGATCTCATCCGCGACCGCCGTCAGGCGCGAGATGTCCGGGAGCGAATAACCCGGAATGACGTTGGGGTCCGGCGCCTCCGCGTACGGGTAGTTCGGGAACGCCGTGCGCGGGAAGATCTGAACCTGCCAGTCGCCGAACATCGACTCGGGTGAGAGCAGCGCGACCGGATCTTCCGGCAACGGCACGTTCGCGTCGATGCTCATGGTGACGATCACGCCGGTCGAGCGCGTCTCGAGCGCGATCTCGTCGACCCGGCCGATCGGCACGCCGCGCAGCTTCACGGTGCCGCCGGTCAGGAGCTGCCCGGCTTCCGGCACGCGCGCGCGGATGACCGTCTCCTCGCGGCCGAAGCCCGCGCCTTTCAGCCAGATCGTGCCCCAAATGATCAGCGCGACGCCCAGCAGGATCGCGCTTCCTACCAGTACTTCATTGCGTCGCGTCACGCAGCCACCTCTCGAGCCAGTTCGGGACGTCCCTCAATGAATGCCTTGACCACCGGATCGGTGGTTTGCTGGATCTCGGCCGGAGTGCCGACGTAGCGAATCGTGCCGTTGTAGAGCATGGCCACCCGATCGGCGATCCGGTACGCGCTCTTCATGTCGTGGGTCACGACTACGCTCGTAACCTGCAGCTCGTTGCGCATCTTCATGATCAGCCGGTCGATGACCGCGGTCGTAACCGGATCGAGTCCGGTCGTCGGCTCGTCATACAGCAGGTACTTGGGGTTGGTTGCGATCGCGCGCGCGAGACCGACACGCTTGCGCTGCCCGCCCGAGAGCTGGCCGGGCATACGGTCCTCGTATTCGCCCAGCTCGACCAGCTGCAGGCACTGCGCGACCCGGTCCCGGATCTCCGTCTCTGCCATGGTGCCCATGCGGCGCAGACCCATCGCGACGTTGTCGAGGACGCTCATCGAGTCGAAGAGCGCCGCGAACTGGAAGACGTAGCCGACCCGGCGGCGCAGCTCGTAGAGATCCGGGCGGCTCAGCTCGGCGACGTTGGTGCCGTCCACAGTGACGGTGCCGGCATCGGCGTCCAGCAGCCGGACAATGCTTTTGAGCAGCACCGATTTGCCGGTGCCGGAATAGCCGATCACCGCGACCGTCTCGCCATCGCGCACCTCGAGCGAGACCGCGTCGAGAATGACGCGCGCGCCGAACGCCTTCCTGACGCCGGAGAGAACAATGCTCATAGCAGGGTCACTGCCCAGAACGCATCGAGCACGAGGATGAACATGCTGCTGATCACCACTGCCTGGGTGGTGGCACGGCCGACCGCTTCGGCGCCGCCCGAGGTCGCAAAGCCGAAGAAGCAGCCGATCGAGGTGACCGCCAGCCCGAAGGACGCGGACTTGATGAGCGAGAACTGGATGTCGAAGGGGTCGAAGAAGAGACGCAAGCCGCGCACGAACTGCGGCGTCGACATGTCGAGCAGGTTGATCGCCGTGATCCAGCCACCCACGATGCCGACCGCATTCGCGAAAGCCACCACGACCGGAAACATCAGGACGCCGGCCAGCACACGCGGCACGACCAGGTAAGCCATCGGATTGTACGCGAGCGTCTCGAGCGCATCGATCTGCTCGGTCACCTTCATGGTGCCGATCTCGGCCGCGATGTTGGCGCCGACCCGGCCGGCCAGCGCGAGCCCGGTCAGCACCGGGCCCAGCTCGAGGATGATGGTCTTGCCGACCAGCGTGCCGACGAAATACTCGGGAATCGCGCCGGTAAAGGTGTAGGACGCCTGGAGCGAAAGGACGATGCCGGTGAATGCGGCGATGAACAGCGCAATGGGCAGTGATTCGACACCGAGACGTGCCATCTGCACCACCAGCACCCGACCCCAGGTGCCGATGTCGGGGACGGCCCGCGCCACGGTGCCCGCGAAGCTGCCGAAACGCCCGAATGCCGCGGCGGTCTCGAGTGCCGAACGGCCGATCCACGCAACCGGAGCGAGTGCGCGTTGCCTCATCGCCATCAAGTTACGCTAGGGGCCCGAGCTTTGCACAGGCCCGCGTCATCGCACCCACTCGAGCCGCTCGACGGCCGGGGCCTCACCGATCTCGCGAGCGAGCCGGTAATACTCGAGCAGGCCGCGCTGCATCGGCTCGTCGAACGCGTAGCAGAGCGATTGCCAGTAGACGAGCAAACGGTCCGGCGCAATCTGAAAATGATGGGAATAGGAGCCGGCCAGCCGGGCGGCGTTACGCACGAAGTACGCGCGCGACGCATGGAGCATCTGCAGCAGCTCGCGCAGCTCCGGATCGCGCCGGGCGGGCGCAGAGGTTTGCCAGGCGGCGAACACGAATGGCAAACCGGTCCACGCTTTCCATTCGGCGCCGAGATCGTAGACGTGACGCTCCGGCGGCACGCTGCGGCGCAGCGCGAGGTCGCCGATCCAGAGCGCGCCCGCGGCGCCTGCGGCGAGCGGATCCACGCCATCATGCTGATCGAACCAGTGCCAGGACGCCTCGATGCCGTACTTGAACCGGAGCAGGATCTTGAGCAGCACGACCGAAGTCGCCGACGCGGTGGGCACCGCGATGTTCGCATGCTGCCATGCTGCCATGCTCCCATGCTCCGGGAGCGGGCGCGACGTCTCGAAGAGAATGCTGCCGACCGCGCCGTCGCTCGCGATGACGAAGTCGGGCAGCAGCCGGTATGAGGCCGCGTGGCGCGCATACTCGATGCTGGAGGATGGCGCGACATCGATCGCGCCGGCCGCGAGCGCCCGATTCAGCTCGGCAGGCGTGCCGCTCACCATCTCGACACCGGGCGGCGCGTTGCCGTTCAGCAGAAGCGCATGGACCGGAAAACAGTTGCTGTATTCGATGTGTCCGAGCTTGATCACGCCGGAAACATAGTATGCCAGCCGAGCATAGCCAAAAGCGCAGAGTCCGGATCGGCTCGCTGATCGCCGCGGTGGTCGTCGGCCTGGCGCTGCTCGTCTTCTTCATGCCCGACCTGTTTCGCAAGCTCGAGCCTTCCATCGAGGTGGTCGCGGTCATGGAACGGGCGCCCGCGCTCGAAAAGGCGTCGCCCGTCTGGGTCGCCGGCCACGAGGTCGGCACCGTCCTGAGCGTGCAGCTGAGACCGGCCGGCGTGGACAGCACGGAGCGCGTGGCCGTGCGCATGAGCATCCCACGCGAGTTCGCGGCGCACGTCCGCAGCGACAGTGAGGTGCGCGTGACCTCGCGCCGGCTGATCGGTGAGCCCGTTCTCGACATCCTGCCGGGCTCGCCCACGGCGCCTCCGATTCGTAGCGGCGATACGCTGCGGGTGCGGAGCGCCGGCTCGATCGAGGGTGTGCTCGACCGCACCTTTGCCGTGAGTGATGCGTTCGAGAAACTCTTCAGGGACATGGAGTCGATCGAGCGCATCCCGAGCGAGGCCCGCGAAGAGCAGCTGCGGCGCCTGAACCGCAGCTTCGCCGCCGCATCGGCAGAGTTCCGTGACCTGCTGGAGATATTGCGCAGCTCGCCCATGAACACTCTCTCGCAGCCGGAATTCCGACAGGCGCTCGCGAGCCTGCAGGCCCGCGCCACCGAGCTGAGCAATGCGCTGCGCACGACCGCCGAGCGGGCGCGGCGCGCGCAGAGCGAGGCGCAGCCCCACCTGCGCCGGCTGGCCGCGCGGACGGATACCATTCGTGCGGTTCTGGCTCGGGTGCAGGCGAACGTGGCTGCGGGTGGCGGTGGCCTGCTGCTGCGGGCTCAACGGGACAGCGCGATCAGCAAGGCGTTGCACGAAGCGCAGGTGCAGCTCGACTCGCTGGTCGCGGAGACGCGGCGGAATCCGTTGCGGTTCTGGTTCTAGAGAGAGACGGATTCGAAAACCGGACTCGAAAACCGGACTCGAAAACCGGCCTCGAAAACCGCCCATTTCCCGTCCCGTGTTCTAATCCGGTGTTCTAATCCGAAGTTCTAACCAGCTGCCAGACCTCTCCCGGAATCGCGTCAGCACACGGCATCTGCGCCGGATGCAGACTCGTTCATTGCGCTCCTACCAGGAGCCTTTCTCGATCGTGAACTCCAGCTCGTCCGCGACGGTATCAGAGTCGGGCGGCGCGGTCACGATGATGATGCGCTTTACTAGGCCGCCGGGATCGTCGACGTCGACCTCCACAGCCAGCTGCTGCTCGGCGGATGTGATGCGCGTCCGGATCTTCGGCCCGGGCGCCTGCTCGCGCGGGCCCGGGTTGCGGAAGAGCGTCTTGGTGGATTGGCGGCCGCTTTCCAGCGTACGGGTCACCTTGATCAGCCGCAGCCAGTCGGGCTGATAGCTGATCTCGTAGTCGTATCCGCGCTGATCCGAGCCACGCGCGTCGCGGTTGTGGCGTGCCATGCGGTCTCCGTTTGGGGGACTGCGCTACGGGACTGCGCTACGGGACTGCGCTACGGGACTGCGCCTTTCCGTAGCGCCTTTCCGTAGCGCCGCTCCGTAGCGCCTCTCGCAC
>JBQTJO010000022.1:0-8251 GCA_052387015.1 Gemmatimonadota bacterium | reverse complement strand
GGCCGTGGGGGCGCTCTGGTCCCGGGCCGGTGCGCCGGCTCCGGTTCAGCTCCCGGGCACGCAGACCCAGCCGACAGCCCCGGCCGAGCAGCAGCAGACGCCCGCGCCGACGACTACGACGAATCAGTAACGGATCGAGGGTTCTGACATTCGAAGCCCCGCGACGCCAGAGGCGCCGCGGGGCATTCGTTTTAGCGGGAGGGCTCGATGCTGCGCTCGGCCGTGTAGCCGTGGATCACTTCGTAGGTCGTCTCGTACCCGTTCTGCTGCGGTTCGGTGGGCGCACTCGGCACGCGCGACCCCGGCCGCACGTGACGCCAGAGCACCCGGCCGATGGATGTCTGATGCAGCTCGTCTTCGCGCCTGAAGAAATGCCCGGCTCGCGGCTCTTCCATTTCGGCTCCGTTTTCGAGAGGAAAGACGCCTGTAGCGCGTTGACTCTGCAAGATTTGCGCTCCATTTTGCGGCATGGCCAAGACAGCCCTCCAGCGCGCGCAGCTGCATGAGATCTACTACTATCTGCAGTTGACACGGCAGGTGGAGCAGGTGCTCGTCAATCTCTACCGTCAGAACAAAGTCATCGGCGGGCTCTACCGCTCGCTCGGGCAGGAGGCGACCGCCGTGGGCAGCGCCTATGCGCTGCGGCGCAGAACCGACGGCACGGGCGACGTGCTCTCGCCGGCGATTCGCAATCTCGGCTCGCTTTTCGTGATGGGCGCCAAGCCCGCCGACGTCATGAAGCAGTACATGGCGAAGGGCGACTCGCCGACACGCGGACGCGAGCAGAACGTTCATTTCTGCGACTACGACAAGGGCTTCATCGGCCTGATCTCGCATCTCGGCATCATGGTCGAGATCATGGCCGGCGTCGCGCTCACCTTCAAGCTGCGCAACGAATCGCGGGTAGCCCTCACGTATCTCGGCGACGGCGCGTCCTCGACCGGCGCGTTTCACGAGGGATTCAATTTCGCCGCGGTGCAGAAGGCGCCCTTCGTCGTCATCATCGAGAACAACTGTTACGCGTATTCGACGCCGGTCTCACGCCAGACCGCGTGCGCGTCCTTCGTCGACAAGGCGGCCGGCTACGGTGTGCATGGCGAGAAGTGCGATGGCAACGATGTGCTCGCGGTCTACGACATGACCAAACGTGCAGTGGATCGCGCGCGTGCGGGTGAGGGCGGCGCGCTGCTCGAAGTGATGACTTACCGCCGCATGGGGCACGCGGAACATGACGGGCAGCAGTACGTGCCGGCCGGCGAGCGCGAAGAGTGGGAGAAGAAGGATCCGCTCGCGCGTTACGAGCAACGGCTGCTCGCCGAGGGTTACGCCACGCAGGCGGAGCTGGACGCCAGCGCCGCGCGCGTGATGGAGCAAGTCGAGCGTGCGCGCGAGCAGGCCGAGGCCGCGCCGATGCCGGAGCCGGAATGGGCGTTGGGTGGCGTCTATGGCGATGTGGATACCGAGACACCCTGGACCCGACGCGGGAGCGTGAGAGCATGGGAGCATGGGAGCGTGAGTAGGTAATGGCCACCGTGCTGGAAAAACCCGAACACGTTCGCAACACGCAGGAAGGCAAGCCCGTCACCATGCTGGAGGCCATCCGCGAGGCCTTGTGGGAGGAACTCGAGCGCGACGCGAACGTCTTCATCATGGGTGAAGACATCGGCGTGTACGGCGGCGCCTTCAAGGTGACGGACGGTTTTCTCGACCGGTTCGGCGGCGACCGCATCATCGATACGCCGATCAGCGAGGCGGGCTTCACGGGCGCGGCGGCCGGCGCCGCGCACATGGGCATGCGGCCGGTCGTGGAGATGCAGTTCATGGACTTCGTCTCGTGCGCGTACGAGCCGCTCACCAACTACATCGCGACCGCGCGCTGGCGCAACGCGGGTGCGCTGCCGCTCGTGGTGCGCGGGCCGGTCGGCGGCGGCGTGCGCGGCGGACCGTTCCACTCGCAGAACCCGGAGATGGCGTTCTTCCACACGCCCGGCCTGAAGATCGTATATCCCGCGACTGCCCGCGATGCGAAGGGGCTGCTCAAGGCTTCGATTCGCGATGACGATCCGGTTCTCTATTTCGAGCACAAGAAGCTGTACCGCGCGCCCTTCCTGCGCGAAGTGCTGCCGAATGAGGATTACATCGTGCCGCTCGGGCAGGCGCGCACGCACCGCGCAGGTAAGGACCTCACGATCGTCACGTATGGCATGATGGTGCACGAGTCGCAGAAGGCGGCGGAGCAGCTGGCGGCCGAGGGCATCGATCTCGAGATCATCGATCTGCGCACGCTGCTGCCGCTGGATGAGGACGCGATCGTGCGCAGCGTGAAGAAGACGAATCGCGTGCTGATCGTGCACGAGGACACGCGGACCGGAGGCATCGCCGGCGAGATTGCGCTGCGCATCAGCGAGCGGGCGTTCGAGTTCCTGGACGCGCCCGTGCTGCGCGTGACGGCGATCGACACGCCGGTGCCGTACTCGCCGCCGCTCGAGGATTATTATTTGCCGCAAGTCAGCGATATCGTCACGGCTTGCCGGTACCTGGCCAGATATTAGAGGACGACAATGGCGCGTGTTGATGTTCCGATGCCGCAGATGGGCGAGTCCATCGCGGAGGGTACGGTCTCGAAGTGGTTGAAGCAGGTCGGCGACTCCGTGCAGCGCGACGAGCCGTTGCTCGAGATTTCGACCGACAAGGTGGATGCGGAGATTCCGGCACCGGCCGCCGGCGTGCTGGCCGAGATCAAGGTGCAGGAAGGCACGACGGTCGAGGTCGGCAGCATCGTGGCCGTCATCGACACCGAGGCGAAGGTGGGAGCGGCGGCCCCGCAACCCGCGCCCGCAGCCCCGCAGCCCGCGGCCGCGCCCGCGCCCGCTCCATCACCCGCGCCCACGCCCTCGCCCGCGCCCGCGACCGCGGCGAAGCCGGCACCCGCGGCCGCGACCGCGGAATCCGGCAACGGCAAGGCCGAAACCGCGGAAGAGCGGCTGCGCCAGAAGTCGACGCCGCTGGTCCGGCGTATCGCGGCGGAACACAACGTGGACATCGGCAGCGTGCCGGGCACCGGCTACGCCGGGCGGGTCACCAAGAACGACATCATGTCGTACATCGAGCAGGGCCCCGCGGCCGCGCCCCCGCCCGCGCCCGCCGGCAGACCCGCGCCCACGCCCGCGCCCGTGCCCGCAGGTGGCTTCTGGGATGTCTTCTACAAGACGGTGCAGCATCCGGAATTTCCGGCGCGCGAGGGCGACGAAGTCAAGCCGATGGATCGGGTGCGCCGGCTCACGGCCGATCACATGGTGCGCGCGAAGCGGATCGCGCCGCACGTGCACTCTTTCATCGAGATCGACTTCACGGCGATCGACAAGGCGCGCAGGAAGAACGCTGCCAGGTGGGAGCAGCAGGGAGTCAAGGTCAGCTACACCGCGTTCGTCGCCTGGGCGTGCGCGCAGGTGATCCACGATTTCCCGATGATCAATTCGATCATCTCCGGGGAAAACATCATTCGCCGCGGCGACATCAACATCGGCATCGCGGTCGATCTCAACCCGGGATTGATCGTGCCGGTGGTCAAGAACGCGGACGAGCTGAACCTGGCCGGCGTGTCCAAGCGCATCAACGATCTGGCCGAGCGAGCGCGCGGCAAGAAGCTCAAGCCGGATGAGATCGCCGGCGCCTCCTTCTCGATCACGAATCCGGGCGTGCTCGGCACCATGGTCGGCATGCCGATCATCCCGGAGGGCACCGCGGCGATTCTCGGCACCGGCGCCATCGAGAAGCGCGTGGCCGTCGTGCAGGACGCGGAAGGCGCGGATGTCATGGCGATTCGCAAGCGCAGCTACTTCTCGCTCGGCTACGACCACCGCATCGTGGATGGCGCGGACGCCGCGCGTTTCATGTCGCGCTTGAAGCAGGTGCTGGAATCGTTCCCGGACGATGCGTGAGCTGCAGGTAACACGGCTCGGCACGATACCGTACGGGGACGCCTTGCAGCTTCAGGCGTCCCTGGTCGAGCAGCGGCGCGCCTCGGCCATTCCCGAACGGCTGCTGCTGCTCGAGCATCCGCACGTCATCACACTCGGAACGTCCTCACGCGACGATCACGTTCTGGTCGACGCCGAAGAACGCAAGCTGCTGGGCATCGAGCTGTTCGAAACCGGGCGTGGCGGCGACGTCACGTATCACGGACCCGGGCAGCTGGTCGGCTATCCGATTCTGGATCTCAAGCCGGACCGCTGCGACCTGCATCGCTACGTGCGTGACATCGAGGAAGTGCTGATGCGCGCGCTGCGCACATTGGGCCTGGAATGCGGCCGCAAGCCCGGCCTGACGGGCGTGTGGCATGGCGAAGAGAAGATCGCCGCGATCGGCGTGCGCGTCTCGAGCGGGTGGATCACCAGCCACGGCTTCGCGCTCAACGTCAACACCGACCTTGCGTTCTTCGATGCAATCGTGCCGTGCGGCATTCGCGAGCATGGCGTCACTTCGATGAAGCGCGCCCTCGGGCGCGCCATTGAAATGGCAGACGTTTGTGATGCAGTTGCCGCGAGCTTTGCGGCTGTATTCGAGTTAGAAGCGCTGGCCGATACTCACCTCGAAACGCCCACCGCCGCGCGTCGCTGACGCGTAGGCGACGTCGAGCGCGCCGAGCGGCGTCGGGAAGTACACCCCCAGCTGTCCTCCGCTGATCCAGCCGCTGTCATCCAGACGCGCGATGCCGTTCGCTACCGCGCCGGTACGAAGCCGCAGCCGCACAAAGCCGGTGTAGAGCGGATACGCGACGTCGATTCCCGCCGCTGCCCGTACACGGTCGCGGCGCTCGCCCCAGCGAAGTCCGGGAATCAAATGGTCGTCGCCGAGGGCGGGCAGCACATCAGCGGGCGCAGCGCCGTCGACCAGCTGAAAATCACCGAGCGCCGCGAGCTGCAGCGCATTGAGGCTCAGCTTCCATGATCCGCTCGCCGCGATGCGCGTGTAGGTGAAATCGCCGAAGCGCTGCTCGGCTTCCAGCCCGAAGGGCAGCCCCACCACGAAGACGGGCGGCTCGACCGCCGACCACCGAAGCACGGGCCCGAACGACCAGCCGTTGGCGCCATCCTCTTCATCGATCCACTCGCCGCGCACGGCTGCAACGCTGAAGCGCTCGCGCAGAATGTGCGGCAGTTCGACGGCGGCCCAGCCGCCGCCATGCAGCACTTCCTTGCTGCCGGTGAGATCCTCATCGAAGAAGCGCACCGCGCGCTCCTTGCCGAAGGCGCCGATCGACCACGCGATACCACCGGCGTTTGCGAGAATGCGCGCGGAGAGCGAGGCCGAACGCTCGAGCCCACCCACGGACGCGGCCGCGCTCAAAACACCCGGCCGCCTGCCGAACGAGCTCGCGCGCTCCAGCGCGCCCCACGCGCGACCGCCCCGGTCGTTCTCGAAATGAGCTGCCACCGACAGTGAAACTTTCGGCTGCCCGACCAGACGCAGTACGAGTGTGGCCGGCTCGTCTGCGTTCGGCTGTTCGACGCGCGGCCATACTCCCTCGAGCAGACCGGTGGCGTAGAGCCGATCGACTGCGGCTGCGATCGCGTTCGCATCGTAGCGACCCGGCGCGCTGCCATGGAACAGCGCGCGCGCGAAGGAGGCCAGCGCGGAATCCGGCGCCTCGATCACGAGCGCGCCGAACGAATCCGGCAGCTCGCCTGGCGTACGTGTAGCGATGCCGGGGCGCGGCGGTGCGATCGGCAGATCGCGCCGCGCCGCACTGCGCCCGAGCTCGATCAGGCCGGACGGATCGGCGGGAAAATTGGCGCCGGAAAAACCGGGCTCAATGGCCGGCACTACCAGCGCGTCCGGCGGCACGGTGTCCCGCTGCGCGTTGGCTTGCATATGGTCGAGCGCGCGCTGCACGACCGCGAGCGGCGCCAGCGAGTGCAGCTCCGGCGGCGGGCGCGCGACATCCACCGCAATCACGTACGCTGCGCCCAGGCGGCGCGCGGTTCCGGTCGGCAGGTTGGCGGCGATGCCGCCGTCCACCAGCACCCGGTCTCCCCATTCGATAGGCGCGAAAAAGCCCGGCACGCTCATGCTCGCGCGCACCGCCAGCGCGAGATCGCCGCTGTCGAGCGCGATCGCCTCTCCGGTGCGCAGGTCGGCCACGATCGCGCGGTAGCGGCGCGGCAGTTTGTCGAAATCACCGCGGCTGCGCGCGTTCGCTTCGAACAGCAGGCGCGCGAGCGCGCGGTTGATGCGCCACTGTCCCACCACGCCGCGGCTGAAGCGCAGACCCGCCACATCGAGATCGATGGTGAGCATCGGATAGCGCACAGCTCGCCCCACACCGACGATCACGGGCGTTGGCTCGAACATGCCGCGCCACTCTACCTCCTTCAGCCGCTGCACGATCTCTTCGGGCTCGTAGCCTGCGGCGTACAGCGCGCCCACCACCGCGCCCATGCTGGTGCCGACCACCAGATCCGGATCATAGCCGCGCTCCTCGAGTACGAGCAGCACGCCCGCGTGCGCGCTGCCGCGCGAGCCGCCGCCGCTCAGCACCAGCGCCTGCTGGCCATGGGCCCGCGCCGACAACCCAAGCAGCAGCGTAAACGCAAAGATTCTCACTCTCAATCGGCGCTTTCCTGCGCGGCAGTGTGATCGAAGTCGAGATAGCGGTCGTATTTCTCGCGCTGCGTGTCGAGCCATGCCACGAACTTCGACTCGATCAGCCCGCCCGATTGGTTCTGCTCCTTTGCGGCGCGCGTGGCGAGGTGATTGGCATACTCGTTCTGCGCATGGCCCGCGTGACCCTTGATCCATTTCCATTCGACGTCGTGTGGTTGCGCCACGTCCACCAGCTCGCGCCAGAGATCGACGTTTTCGAGCGCGCCCGTCTTCCGCTTCCAGCCGCTGCGCGCCCAGCCCGCCACCCATTCCGTCATGCCGCGGATCAGGTACTGTGAATCCGAGACGAAGATCACGCGGCAGGGTTTCTTCAGCAGGCTCAGTCCGACGATCGCACTGCGAATCGCCATCTTGTTGTTGGTCGTCGCCGGCTCGCTGATCCAGTAGTCGCGTCGCAGCCACTTGCGTCTCTGCCAGAATTCGACCAATCCCGCCGCGCCGCCGGGGCGCGCCTGATTCACGTTCTGGTTGCCGAGGCAGCTTTCGTCGGCGTGAATGTGGACGGCCGGATTGTCCATGCCTTCAATCTAGTCGTTGCGCTCGCAATGAGCGACGAACGTAGGAATGCAGCGTTTGCTCCCTCACGAGCTGAGTCGTACTTTTCCAATGTGAGATTGTTTGTACTTCGGTAGATCAATACCTGCTGAAATGGAGCTGGCTGATGCTGTCCGAGATTTCGAAAAGTGCCGCTTACGTCCTTACGTCACTGCTTACAGTTCTGCTCCTCGCGGCATGCACTACCGACGAGCCAACAACCAGTGAACCAGTCCGTATGCTTACCCTTCAGAGCAACACCGGGCCGCGGGATGACGTTGACGAAGACTTCGAAAGCATTAACGCTCTCGTTCCCGGATTTGGAGGTTTGACTTTAACCTCTTCAGGAGCTGTAAGGCTTTATCTCAAGCGGGGTTCCGATCGAGAACTCGCGACAACTATCGCGGCATCGTACCTGTCGCAGATTCGACCGAAGCAATTCGCTGGTGGAATCAAGCCAGAGTTCGCCACGGCGGAATTCGAGTGGTCAGACTTGCTTGCCTCAAAACGCGCGGCCGTTGATTTGTTGAACGATCCAGAGGTCGTTTTTCTGGACGCGGACGAATCGCGTAACCGCGTGGTCATTGCCGTAGCATCCGATGCCGCAGAGGCTAACGCCCGCGCTTATCTTCAAGGCAGAAGCATCTCCATCGCGCCCTACGTATTTCTTCGGGCACAGCCCCTCAGACCACTCGTGATTCTGAAGGATAGCGTTCGGCCGTTGCGCGGAGGTCTTGCGCTTGGCTGGCAGTCGGGGTTTACCGGTAGTTCGTGCACTCTCGGCTCCTCTGCATTTCCTAGTCCTGCTAATGGCAATGTCTACTTCGTCACGAACTCGCATTGCTCATTGGTGCGGGGCCAGGTCGAGGCCTCATATTATCAGCCGATTGGTAGTCAATACGTCGGTCTAGAGGTTTCTGATCCGAGGTAAATTCAAAAGGTGTGGAAATGAGTTGAAGGCGGTGACACTTTCGGTTGAGCTATCAACCCGGGCCGAGTGCCCGAATGAAAGGAGCCACCGCCATGCCCAGGAAGATTGCTGTTCAGCAGC
>JBQTJO010000021.1:0-4038 GCA_052387015.1 Gemmatimonadota bacterium | reverse complement strand
ATGGTAGCTTGTTGCGCGTCACTCACAGCGCGCGGTACAGCCAGAGGCAGTGCCGGCACGGTGGTCTCGTCCGGCAAATGTAGAATCAGCCCGTCGACAGAGCCCTCGAAGGGATGCGCGCGACCGGTTTCGTCCACGCGCACCGTTTTGCCGCTTCCGCTCAACTCGCCGAGTCTCTGACCGTAGTCGATCCACTCGCGGATCGGATCCGCGCCGCTCGCGATATTCGGTACCAGCACATCGTTATAATGAGACAAGGCCTCGGTAAAGCCGTGGGCCCGATTTTCCTTCAGCCAGCGCAACCGTTCGCGGTACGCATCCCGAAAATCCTCGAATTGCGCACCGGCCATCGCTTTTTGGGTCAGGGCGTCGGCCTGGCGCTTGGCGGCATCATTCATGCCCTATATTATGCAATTACTCTCTCTCCCGGAGCTACCCATGCCAGGGTCCCGTGTGACTGCGCGCCGCGCGAGCAAAACGGCGGACGAGGGCGTCCTCGAATTGACGTGGGACGTATTCGGTGAGCTGTGCCGTGCGCTCGCGGTAAAAGTCGCGCAAAGCGGCTACGCGCCGGACTTCGTGGTCGGCATTGCCAAGGCCGGCGTGATTCCCGGCGCCGTCATCGCATCCATGCTGGGCTGCGATTTCTATTCGATGAAGATCAGCCGTGACACGGGCGCAGGCAAAGTACGCAGCCGGCCGAAGATCATTCAGGCCGCGCCGCGTGACGCGGTCGGCAAGAACGTGCTGATCGTGGATGAGCTGTGCACCAGCGGCGATACGCTGCGGATGGCGACCAATTCATTGCGCCAGGTCGGGCCCGCGGAAATCAGGACGGCCGTGAATTTCGTGAAGCTGGGCGGCTTCAAGCCCGACTACTACGCGCTCGAAACGGAAGGCACGATCATCTTCCCGTGGGACCGCCACCTGGTCGATGCGGCGGGCGAGCTGATGGTCAATCCGATGTATCGGGACCTACTTTAATGGACGTTTACGTTCACGTTCACGTTCACGTGGACGTGGACGGTTTGGTTATTCCGCCACGACCTTCGTTTCGATCAGATCCTCCGGGCGGGCTTCGCTTTCGCGGCCCAGCACCGCCCGGACGAAGTCATTCCACCAGTCCCGCTGTTCGTGTTGCGCGCGGTACGCATCGAGCGCGCTCCAGGTCTTCTCGTGCACCGCGCTGCCCCGCTCCAGGGTGGTCGCATCCGGCTTCAGCCAGCGGCGGCCGATCTGCGCGTGCAGCACCTCATCCGCCCAATCGTAATCCTGAAAGTGCGCGGATAGCTCGTCGCCCGCGGCCACCGCCGTGTTGTGCTCGTAGCGCTTGCCGGTGTCGCCCGGCATGAGGCTCTGCTCGATCGCGTACAGCAGCAGCTGCCGCTCCTCTGGCGTGGCGTGCAGGTTGAGCCGTAGCGCAAAGCCGACGTTGAGCGGAATCCTGGTCCAGTCGACAGCGCGCGCCTCGAACGCAATCTCGCCCATCATGGAATGCCGCGCCTCGTCCCAGAGCTGACGCTTGTAGTCGCGGTAGAATTCCCACGGCTGGTCCGTCCGCTCCGTGATGAAGGACGCCATCATTTCGGGAACATCCATTTCGAGCAGCCGCTTGCACAGCAGTGCGAGATTGCGCTCCTCCGCCGGAACATACGGCAGTGCATACACGTTGTGCGGCGGAAAATTGAAATTGCAGCTCTCGCGGAATCGCGCGTCGCGCCGCGGCACGAAATCGCGCTCGACCACGCTTGCCGGCGCGGCTGCCACCGCCTGTTCGAGCCAGGCGATCATCTCCGTCTCCTCGATGATAATGAAGCGCAGCAGACGGCGAGTCGGATGATCGACCACCGGATTCGTGTGCTCGTAGTGCTCGGTATAGTCGGCGAGCAGCGCCTGCCGCACGCGCAACATGCGCTCGAGCAGCTCGGCGGTCGTGTTTGCGGCCGCTACTTCCTCCACGGCCTCACAACCCGCGGGCGCGCGGTCGAGCCGCGGCGTCGGGTGCCGCATCTCGCGGATGCGCTCGCGCAACGTGCCGGCGTGCTCGCTGTCCAGCCACTGGTGCAGCGCGAACGCGCCCTTCAGCTCCCACTCCGGCGTGGCGGTCAGTCGCGCGACCGCGATCTCGGAGAGCCGCTTCTCGATCCAGTGGTAGCGCAGCAGCCGGCTCACGCTCTCATCTACCGTGTAGCCGATGCGGGTCGCATCTTTGAGCGAACACAAACCCGCCAGCGCGGGAATCCCGGTACGAGGGGCGGAAGCCATGATCACTCGCTGTGGAAAGTTCGCCGTCATAGTGGCGTTCGCGTTCGGCGGCTGCAACCGCGACGCGCACGAGCAGCAAGAGCAGGCGCGCGCGCCCGGGCCGCAGCAACGACAGCAGACGGACAACGCGCTCCCTCCCGAGCAGCGACCGCCGCGCCAGCTGGAGTACGTGCCGCGCGAGAAAAAGGATTCGATCCGCATTGAAGGAGCCAGCGAGGCGATTACACTGCGGCTCGTGCAGCCCGCGGCGGATCTGCCGTTTCTGACGTACGTGCCGTCGGATATGGTGCTCGAGCCCGTGCGCTCCGCCGAGGGTGAGGCGTATTACTTCTACGCGAATTTCGGGGGCCGGCGGAATGACAACGCGTACCTGCTGGTATTCATCTTTCCGGCTGGCACGCAGCAGGGTGAGGCGCTCGAGCGGGTGAACGCCTTCGCCGCGTCACGGGGCGCGCCGCTGCCGGCGGATTACGAGCACTTCACCTTCAGGAAAGGCACCGAGTCGTATGCCGGCAGCATCGATCTCCGCCAGCACGGCAGCCGCTTCTACTACATCGCTTACCAATACCCGGTGGAATACGCCGACGGCTTCGGCCCGCGCGCCCGGAAGATCATGGCTGAGTGGCGATGGCTCATTTAGCGACCGTTGAAAGAGGCGAATCCTTGACGCGGCCACACTCGAGACGTGATATTGGCTTCATGACACGCCTCAATCGCAACAACAATTCTCTGAATTCGCGTCCCCGGTGGAGCCGCGAAGCGGGAGTGTTGTTGTCGTAGATCGACGGCGCGCACCAGCTCACTCGAGGGCTCCACGGCAACGTGGAGCCCTCTTTTTTGGGAGTTCGATCCAATGTGCTCGATTCTGGCCATACTCGATCTGAAGAGCGATCCGGCCGCACTGCGGCGGCAGGCCATCCGGCTCTCGAAGCTGCAACGCCACCGCGGCCCCGACTGGTCCGGTGTCTACGCGGACGCGCACGCAGTCCTGGCGCACGAGCGCCTCGCGATCGTGGACGTGACGCACGGCGCGCAGCCGCTTCTGAACGCGAGCGGCACGCACGCACTCGCCGTCAACGGCGAGATCTACAACCATCGTGAGCTGCGCTCCGCCCTGCGCGAGCCGTACCCGTTCCAGACCGACTCGGACTGCGAGATCATTCTGGCACTGTATCGCGATTACGGCGTCGAATTCCTGGACATGCTGAACGGCATCTTCGCGTTCGTTCTCTACGACGCGGAGCGGCGCCGCTACCTGATCGCGCGCGACCACATCGGCATCGTGCCGCTCTACACGGGGGAAGATGCGGCCGGCAACGTCTACGTCGCGTCGGAGATGAAGGCGCTGGTGCCGGTCTGCACGTCGATTCAGGAGTTTCCGCCGGGGCATTTCCTGGACAGCGAAATCGGAGTGCCGCGTCGCTATTACGAGCGCACGTGGCGCGCGTACGACGTCGTCGCAGAAAACCACGACGGTCCGGCGCAGATCCGGGACGCGCTGACGCGCGCGGTCGAGCGCCAGCTCATGTGCGATGTACCGTACGGCGTGCTGCTGTCGGGCGGGCTGGATTCATCGATCATCGCCGCGGTCGCGAAGAAATTCGCCGCCCGCCGCATCGAGGAGGCAGGCCGCACGCCCGCCTGGTGGCCACAGCTGCACTCCTTCTCGATCGGGCTCGAGGGCTCGCCGGATCTGACCGCCGCACGCGCGGCCGCGCAGCACATCGGCTCGGTGCATCACGAGTTTCACTTCACGGTGCAGGAAGGTCTCGA
>JBQTJO010000020.1:0-6031 GCA_052387015.1 Gemmatimonadota bacterium | reverse complement strand
CAAGGACTCGCCCGAGGACGGCCACGGTCACGGCACGCACGTCGCCGGCACGGTCGCGGCGATCAACAACACCATTGACGTAGTCGGCGTTGCGGCCAACGCGTTCGTGTGCGCCGTGCGCGTGCTCGACAACAGCGGCAGCGGCACTTGGGAAGGCGTCATCAACGGTGTGAACCACGTCGCCGCCAACGGCGTAGCCGGCGAAGCGGCGAACATGAGCCTGGGCGGCAGCGGCTCCAATGCGACGCTCGAGAAGGCGGTCCAGGATGCGGCGGCCAAGGGTATCAAGTTCTCGCTCGCCGCGGGTAACGACGGCGCCTTCGCGGGCGATTTCACACCCGCGCGCACCGAGGGCACCAACATTTTCACGATCTCGGCGATCGACTCGAACGATTGCATGCCATCGTGGTCGAACTGGGGCAACCCCCCGGTCGATTACGCGGCACCCGGCGTGAGCGTGCTCTCGACCAAGAAGGGCGGCGGCACCACGACCATGAGCGGAACCTCGATGGCCGCGCCGCACGCGGCCGGCGTGCTGCTGCTCGGCAATCCAACGAGCGATGGCTTCGCGCAGTGTGATCCGGACGGCAACCCCGACCCGATCATTCACCGCTAGACTCTAGCGGAGGCGGGGCGGGGCGGGAAGCGTTTGCGCTTTTCGCCCCGTTCTCTTGTTTACACGTGCGCGCCGACTTCGGGGGTCACGTGCAGCAACACCTCGCCCGCGGTGATCTGCGCCGGCAGCTCGATCAGGTCGGTCATGTGCTGCTTGACCCAGAGCGCAGCGATCCGGTTCGACTCTTCCGCGGCAGCGACATCCTCGAAGACGGATACCGCGGCGAGCGTCTCGCCGGCGACGAGGATGGAATACGAAATCAGGCGCGGAATTCGTTGAATCTGCGGCACAAAATCCGTGCGGATGCGGCGCATTGCTTCATCCACGGAGCCGGTGACGCGGTAACGGCGGATGGTGCAAAACATCGAGGACCTCCTGGCAGGAAGACCTCGCCAAATTAGTGGAACGGACGAGCGAATCCAATCGCGCGACGTCGAAAAAAACGGAACCGGGACGCCCCACTGCGGGTTACCATGGTCATGAACCGAAAGACATTCGTGCAGACGTTGGCGGCCGCCGCGCTGGGCGCGCCGCTGGTCACGCACGTGCTCGAGGGACAGCAGGAGCGGCAGAAATCCAGCATTGCGCCACTCCGGAAATCGAAGAGGGAGTGGAAGCAGCTGCTCACGCGCGAGCAGTACGCGGTGCTGTTCAAGGAGGACACCGAGCGGCCGGGAAGCAGCCCGCTGAACCAGGAAAAGCGGAAGGGCACGTACCTGTGCGCCGCCTGTTTCCTGCCGCTCTTCGAATCCGCGACGAAGTACGAGAGTGGTACCGGCTGGCCCAGCTTCTACGACGTGATTCCGGGACGCATTGGCCGGAAGCAAGACTTCCTGCTGGTGATTCCGCGCACCGAGTACCATTGCATCCGCTGCGGCGGCCACCAGGGGCATGTATTCGACGACGGCCCACCACCCACCGGGCTTCGCTACTGCAACAACGGCGTCGCGCTGCGTTTCGTTCCGGAAGGCGAGGCGTTGCCTCGCCTGAGAGTGTGAGAGGGTGAGAGGGTGAGAGGGTGAGACTTGTTCTGCTGTTGTTGCTGCTGTTGCCGCAGATGGCGAGCGCGCAGACCGCGAAGGCGACATTCGCGGGCGGCTGCTTCTGGTGCATGGAAGAAGTGATGGACGCGGTGCCGGGCGTGCTGTCGACGACGTCGGGCTACATTGACGGGCGCACGCCGAATCCGACATACGAGCAGGTTAGCGCTGGCGAGAGCGGCCATGCGGAGGCGGTCGAAGTGGTGTACGATCCCCGCCGGGTCAGCTATCAGCAGCTGCTGAACGTGTTCTGGCGCAACATCGATCCGACCACGAAAGACCGGCAATTCTGCGACGGCGGCAATCAGTACCGGGCCGCGATCTTCACGCATGGCGCGGAGCAGAAGCGGCTGGCCGCTGCGTCGAGGCAGAGCATCGTGGACAGCAGGCGCTTCAAGCGCGTATATGTAGAGGTCGAGCCGGCGATGCGCTTCTATCCTGCCGAAGAGTATCACCAGGACTATTACAGGAAGAATCCCGCGCGCTACAAGTATTACAAGTACTCGTGCGGCCGGGAGCAGACGCTCGAGCGGCTCTGGGGACGCAGCTAGCTAACCTGCACGCCGGCCGCGGCCGCCACGCCGTCTGCGATGCGGCTGACCGGTCCTGGGCGGCAGCTCGCCGCGCGCTCGCGCTTCCGCACGCTCACGATCCGCCTTGCGCCGCGCGCGCATGGCGGCGATGCGCTCCTCGAGCGGAATCTCGAGCTTCTCTTGCGTCTGCCTGGCGTAGTCGAAGCCCTGCAGAGTGCGACGATCGATCTTCTTGCCGGTCGCGCGCTCGATCGCCTTGATCTGCGGCTCCTCATCCGGCGCGACGAACGTGAATGCATCACCGGTGGCTTCCGCGCGCGCGGTGCGGCCGACGCGATGGATGTAGTCATCCGGCGTATTCGGCACGTCGAAGTTGACGACGTGGTCTAGAGCTTCGACGTCGATGCCGCGCGCGACGATGTCGGTCGCGACCAGCACGCGATAGCGGCCGCTCTTGAAGCCTGCGAGCGCCTCGGTGCGCTGCGCCTGGCTGCGATTGCCGTGAATGCGCGCGGCCGCGATGCCGGCGCGCTCGATCTTCTCGTACAGGCGGTTGGCGCGGTGCTTGGTGCGCGTGAACACGATCACGTTGCCGATCTCGTTTCCGCGCAGCAGCTCGACGAGCAGCTCGGTCTTGAGCTTGTGCGGCACCGGATAGAGCGCCTGGGTGATGCCGCTCGCCGGCTTCGACACGCGCTCGATATTGATGGTCGCCGGCCGGTTCAGCAGCTCACGCGAGAGATCCACGATCGGCGCCGGCATGGTGGCGGAGAAGAAGAGCGTCTGACGCGACGTCGTCGCAGGCAGATTCCTCAGCACGCGCCGGATGTCGGGCAGGAAGCCCATGTCGAGCATGCGATCGGCCTCATCGAGGACGAGCACCTCGAGCTGCGCGAAGTTCGTGTAATTGTACTGCATGTGATCGAGCAGACGGCCGGGCGTGGCGACGATGATGTCGACGCCGCGGCGCAGCGCTTGCTCCTGCGGCTTCATGCCGACGCCGCCATAGATCGCGGCAGCCCGCACGCGCGTATGCTTGGCCAGCGCGGCAGCGTGATCCACGATCTGCGCAGCCAGCTCGCGGGTGGGTGTGATCACCAGCGCGCGCGAGCCCTTGCCGGGCTGCTTGCGCAGCCGCTCGATGATCGGCAGCAGAAACGCCGCCGTCTTGCCGCTGCCCGTGCTCGCGCACGCGAGCAGGTCGCGCCCGGCCAGTGCGTGCGGAATCGCGTCGCTCTGGATCGGCGTGGGCCGGGTGAACTCGAGATCGCTCACCGCGCGCATGACGTCAGGGTGCAGCCGGAATTTATTGAAATCAACCATTGTTTTCGTGTGTGTCCTGGATACAAAAATCGCCCACGGTACGTCCTCCGAGACGTTTGCCGCGGGCGACCAAAGGCGGAGCCGAGGCTCCTGTGAAGTCCTAATATAACGGTTTGTCCGGGCAAATGATAGGTTGGCTGCAGCGCGCGGCGCGCATCGGTTACGCCGCCAAAGGATTGACCTACGTGCTGATCGCGCTGCTCGCGCTGCAGGCTGCCACCGGTGCCGGCAGCGCCGAGAGCACGCACGGCGCGCTGCAATCGCTCGAAAGCCCAGCCTGGGGCAAGCCTCTCCTGCTCGCCGTATCGCTGGGGCTCGGCAGTTACGCGCTGTGGAAGCTGTACCCTCACGATTGTTAATCCAGAGAACGACGGTTGGGGAAGGCGCCTCACCGCGCTGTTCGTCGCGTTCACGAATCTGGGTTTGCGGCGGAAGCGCTGTCGCTTTCGCTCGCACTCGGCATGCAGTGCACCGAGGGCGATGCCACCGTGCACTGGAGCGCGGTCGTCATGGCACACCCCGCCGGCCGCTACGCGGTCGCGAGCGCGGGGCTGTTCGCGGCAGGATACGGCTTCTCGCAGCTGGTGCGGACGCTGCGCCGCAAGGTGGACGAGCACCTGCGCCGGCTGCACATGCCGAGCGACACGAAGCGCTGGGTCGTGCTCGCGTGCAAATTCGGCATCGGCGCGCGTGGCGTGGTGTTCGGGCTGGTCGGCTGGTTCCTGGTGCAGGCCGCGCGCGAATCGGACGCGCAGGAAGCGAAGGACTTCGGCCGCAGCCTGAACGAACTGAGGCAGCAGCCGATGGGACGAACGCTGCTGCTGGTGGTGGCGCTGGGGCTGCTGGCGTGCCGGCTCGTAGGGGGGCGTGGTTTCACTGTTCACTGGCTACCGAAATTCTTATCCCAGCGGAGACATCGGTCGCAAGCTTTAGCAACGACTTAGGCGGTTCTGCCCCGGGGCGGCGACATGCGTCAAGCGGTCGCCAGTGAACAGTGAAACCACGCCCCCCCCTTTTTTTGCTTACGGCGTTTATTCGGGCGAAATTCCAGCCCTGTCCGCAGCGCGTCTCGCCCAGGTCCTGCAACTGAAGGAAGCTCTTGGACAGCGTTTCCCCAACGCGCAGCCCGTCGCCTACCGGACTGCCGGCGGCCTCGCGACGGGGATCCCGGCACTCGACAACCTGCTGCCCGCCGGCGGACTACCGCGTGGCCGCCTTTCCCTCTGGACGCCCGGCGGCGGCGCGACGGCAATCCTGTACGCCGCCGCGCAGGCGGTTGCTGCGCGCGGCGAGCGCTCGGCCTGGATCGATGGCGCCGGCACGATCGCGGGAGATTCCTGGAGCCCGGGCCCGCTGCTGCTCAAGCCGGAAGGCGAGCTGGAGGCGCTGATCTGCGCGGAAGAGCTGCTGCGCTCGGGCGGCTTCGGCCTGATCGTTCTGTCGGGAGCGGGTCGCGCGTTTACACAGGAGGACGTGCGGCTTTCGCGCGCGGTGCGTGAGGGTGGCGGCGGCTTCGTCGCATTGAGCGCGACGTCGTCGTCGGTCGCGCACCTGCGGGTCACGTCCCGCATCGGTCCGGATGGCTACTGGTGGCGTCTCGACCCGTTCGGCGAGCCGGCCGAAGTGGTCGAGGTACGGGTGCAGGTCGAAGCGGAGGCGCTGGGGTGGAGCGGGCGGACGAGCGTGGCGCTGCCGGTGGCTACGCATGCCTACCGTGCGGCCGCCGAAGGCGCGCTGCCCGACCGGCGTGGCGCGAAGGTGAAGCCGCGCCTACTTTCGCGGTAAAGGTCTTTCCGGGAGTTCCATCATGCGACGTTTTCTTGCGCTGAGTGCAGCGCTGCTTTCAATCACCTGCGGTGGCCAGACCACGGCAGATCCGTGCACGATTCGTGTGAACGTGCTGGCTGTCGAGACGGCATTCGTCGGCAATCTCAGAACCGTGGAGGCGGACGTGACGATTCGCTCCGGCACGTGCGGCGCCGCCGAGACCGAGCTCGCCTGGGAGAGCAAGAGCGCGGATGTCGCCGAGATCGTCTCGTTCACGGACAGCAGCGCGGTGGTGCGCGCGAAGAAAGTCGGATCGAGCACTATTGTCGCCTGGCTGGTGCGTACGCCGACGGTCCGTGATTCCGTCGGTTTCAGTGTCGTCTCGCTGGTCGACACGGCGGCAGCGGTGGTGAGCATTCCGGCACGGTGACGTACTGCGAGATCGCGCGCGCCGATGCGCTGCACAAACCGTATCACGATCGCGAGTACGGCTTCCCGAGCGCGGACGACGACGTGCTCTTCGAGCGGCTCGTGCTCGAGATCAACCAGGCCGGGCTCTCGTGGGCCACGATTCTGAAAAAGCGCGATTCGTTTCGGCGAGCGTACGCGAATTTCGACGTCGATCGGGTGGCGCGCTTCAACGCGCGCGATCGTGCGCGGCTCATGAACAACGCGGGCGTGATCCGGAACAGGCTGAAGATCGAGGCCGCGATTCACAACGCCCAGCAGATTCAGCAGCTCAGAGCTGGCCA
>JBQTJO010000019.1:0-3492 GCA_052387015.1 Gemmatimonadota bacterium | reverse complement strand
GCGCGCGGCAGATTTATGCCCGCTGCAATCGAAAATCTGGCAACGAGAACGCCCCCACAGTTATTGATGGTGAGCGTACGCTTGGCGGAATTGTATTCCCAGTCGGGGAACACTCGCAATGCGGATTGAATCTTCGCCGCGTCGCCTGCTTCAATAGCAGCGGCAAGCGCGTCTTCATTTTCAATTATCTCGGCCCGGCTAAACCCGCTTTCGCAAGGCCCGTGTATCTCGCAACCGCCGGTGTACCAGTCATAATGGCAACCGGCCTGATCACACCTACGATCTCCACTGTCGCCTACAGAAACAAAAACATGCGCGGGCTCAAACCACCCCACGCAATCCCCACAAAGCCACTGAGCGAGAGCCTCATTCGGCGTCGCGACGAACATGAGGCCGAGAAGCTAAAGAAGAGTCACCGGCGAGACCCGCTTGCGTTTGAGACTCATATTGCCCCCTGGGTGGTTTGCCGTCTTTGGGAAGAATGGCAATGGAAGAGCAGCTTCAACTCTCGCGTTTCGATGCTGGTTGTCAATGGGATCACATTCCCTGATTCGCGGGCACAGTTGCTCTCGTGGGAAAAGGGAACCGCCCGCCGCATTCTGCCGGCATCCGGCCTCCCAGGCGACTGTCCGACGGCACCATCGCTGTCACCGACTGTTACGCGATGCAGGTCCTCCATTTCGATTCGACCGGCAAACTGATCAGGAAGGTCGGGCGATCAGGCAGCGGCCCGGGCGACTTTGCATCGGTTACATGGCTCGGCCAGTGCGCCAGCAACTCGGTTTTCGTCAACGATTTCGTGAGAAAGCGGATCACCGTACTCGACGACGAAGGTGGGATAGTGCGCACGTACGCGCCCGGATCCGCAGGTAGCTTCATTGGCTGCCGAAAGGATGGCACGGCGGCATTCTGGCGCGCCGAGCCGTTCGTGCGCGTGCCAACGGCGGACGATCCGCCTCTGAAAGGTGAGGTCTGGCTCGGCAATGCGGAATGGAAGCTGGAGAAATCCCTGGGTACGTTCGAATGGGGGGTTGTACGGAGCTTTGCGGCCATACACCGAGGTCGCACCGGGGTGAGGATGTCGTCTACATCGGGGCGGGGCGAGCCTGGCGAGGTCGGTGCCTGCACGCCGGACGGCCGGAAGCTGCGGACGATCGCAACAGAAGCGGCGTCCGGGCCGGCTTCGTTACGCTTCCCGTCGAATTGACGATTTACGAGATCGGCCACGATTACGTTCTGGGCTCGTACGAGGACGACGATGGGTTTCCCCATGTCGCCCTCTACCGGGTGCGTCGCGAATCCTGATCCGGATTACTGCGTCATGAACTTGATCGGCAGCGCGATCCAGACCTTCACCGGTTCTTCACCGTCGCGCGCCGGCGTGAACCTCATGACGCGTCCCAGCTCGAGCGCCGCCGCGTCCAGCTCCGATTGGCCGGAGGTCGTCTTCAGCATCGTCTTCGCGACGCTGCCGGTTTCGTCGATCAGCAGCCAGATCAAAGCCATACCGCCGACGCCGGCGTCACGGAGCGCGGGGGGATAGTTCCGGACGAGAGCACGCCCGACCTCCTCGCGATTCGCGAGCTCCGGCTTCACCGTGTACGGCGTAAAGCTCGGCACCTCGGAAACCGCTTCCACAGGTGTCTGGCGCGGCAGCTCGCGGGCGGCAGGTTTCGGTTCACCGCTCTTGCGCGGAGCAAAAACGAGCCGGTATTCAGTCACCGTATTCATCGCCTCGCCGGTGGCGGATCGCGCCGGCACATGCTCCATCTCGCGGAGCACGCGCATGGCTGCTTGATCGAGCGCCGGATGACCCGAGCTCTCGACCAGCTCGTGCCCATCCACCTGTCCAGACGCGTGCACGCGCACGCGAACTCGAGCCACACCGCCAATTCCGGCATCCCGCAGGAGGGGCGGATAAAATCGGTCGATTAGGTAAGCTACATTACGATTCTGCTTTGGTTCGCCAGCGTCGCTCGGGTTCCGCTTCATCTCCCTGGCGACACCCGCCTCAGCCGGCGCCGGCGTCTCCTGTGGCAGCCTCGACTCGCACGCGACGATCGTCACAGCAGCGCCAATCACCGCCAGCGCGGCCGCCTTCCAGGGGTTCCTGATCACACTGCTCGCAATCATGCGAATCCTCCTCTCGAGTCCGTTCCCGTGTTCGGCCAGCGCGGGCGTGAGCAGCAGCCCGGACCGCCGGCTCCCGACGTCGACCAGCAGCGTGGCATAACGACCGCGGTCCGGCAGCGACGCCAGCACACGCTGATCACAGTCCGCTTCGAGCGCGAAGCGCAGGCGGCGGGTCTGGAGCCACACGAACGGATTCCACGGCATTGCGATCGTCGCGATAATCGTCAACAGCAGTTGCAGATGGTCGCGCGCGGCGATGTGCTCGCGCTCGTGCCGCACGATCAGCCGCTGCTCCTCGGGCGCAACCGTGCGCACCCAGTGCGGCACCACGATACGCGGCGCGATGAAGCCGAAGATGGCGGGGCCAAAGCGGTCGGAGATGTCGACGTCGTGATCCGCCACCACCGCGCGCATCCATTGGCGACGCGCACGCAACAGCCGCGCATACGCGACCAGGTAGAAACACGCGACGCACAGCGCGAGCGTGATCCACGCAACCAGCGCGTAATCGATCGTGCGGGACTCGCTCGCGGCGCCGGCGATCACGATGCCGGGGACGGTGATCACCGGAACCGGCAGCGTCGACGTCGTATGGAAGAGACGCGGCAGGAACGGCAGCGTCGTCGTCGCCAACAAGGCGAAGGTCCAGGCGTGACGTGTGCCGGCGCCCGCGTTCCGCAGCGCGCGCTCGAACAGCCACGCGGCCGCGGTCGCGAGCGAGCCGACGATCACGGCGCGCAACATGAAGTCGATCATGTCAGTCTCCTTTCCTGAGCTGCTCGTCGATCAGCTTGCGCATGCGCTTGAGATCGGCGGCCGAGAGCTTCCGGTCCGAGACCAGATGCGTGAGCATCAATTCGGGCGAGCCGCTGAACAGGCTGCGCAGCATGCGGCCGAGCGCGCTGTGCGCGGCGTTCTCGCGCTCGACGGCCGGCACGTAGCGGTGCGCTCTGCCCTCCTCCTCGTGCGTGACGTAGCCCTTGTCCTCGAGCGTGCGCAGCACGGTCAGCACGGTCGTGTAGGCGAGCTGGTCGGGCAGCGCGGCGCGCACTTCGGCGACGGTGGCCGAGCCGTGCTCCCAGAGCACGTTCATGACGTCCAGCTCGCGGTCGGTGAAGACGATGTCCATTGGCCTCCAACGGTAACCGTAACCGTAACCGTAACCGTAACCGGAACCGTAACCGGAACGGGATTCGGCCCCGTACCCGAAACCGTACCGGGACCGGTATCCGTTCCATTGCTACTCGTTATCTAGTAGGTGGGGGCGGGTTGTCAACTACCTTTATAGTAGTGGGTCAGCGGTAGGGGTTCAGGACGGCGATGCCGCTGGATGGTGAGATCTATTCGGGGGTTGCCCCG